>JAKQCH010000449.1 GCA_029573825.1 Spirochaetota bacterium
ATAATGGGAAATAATCCCTCTCATCATAAGGGAGACCGGCGTCCTGTTGATCAGGTGAATTTTAAGGATGCCGCAAAATTCTGCAACACCCTGAGTAAACGTGAGGGAAAAGAGCCGGCCTATGTTATTATTCCTGCCTGGTTTGAATGGAAGATGAATGCGAAGGGGTATCGTATCCCGACGGAGGCGGAATGGGAATACGCTGCCCGGGGCGGGACGTTGTCAAAGGGCAGCAGATATTCCGGAAGCAGTAACGCGGGAGACGTGGCGTGGCACTGCACCAACAGCGGCAGAGAGACACACCCTGTGGGCCTGAAGAAGGCCAACGAGCTGGGAATCTTCGATATGAGCGGCAATGTGGCGGAATGGTGCTATGATTTCTACGGCAGTTATACAAATCAGCCACGAAAAGATCCCTGCCAGTATTCAGGCAGAAACGGCCTCATTCGCGGCGGTTGCATCGTAAGCGCCCCTGATTCCTGCAGTGTATCCGGCAGGGCCGCTCAGTACAGGGGAATCAGCACGTCAAACCAGGGATTCCGTGTTGTTCTGCCGGGGCAGTAGTGTGAAATTGGTTCACGTCCGGTATAGGATTCCGGGGATATAAGCCTTTCAGGTGCAGATAAAGCAAGGATATGGCGAATATAGTCATGCGAAGATAACAAAACACTTTCTGTATGATGAGTTGGGAGATGAATACAATACAATTTCTGCGGGAGAATTCAAATCTCCCCGGCCCCCGGGGTAATTTAACGCTGCTGTATGAGTTTTCCAGGGACGCGAAAGAAGGAGATATTCAGCAATGCCTGAATTACATTACACCTGATGTGAGTAATTCTCCCGAGGAGTTTGTCGGGATGTGCGGTATTGTGTCATATTCAATTGCACACAGGAATGATGTGGAACAGGTACTGTCATTTCTGAAACCATATGCGAGTCACAGCAGTTGGAGAATACGGGAGGCCGTTGCCATATCAATTCAGGAAATATCGGAGGGTAACCTGAAAGAAGTCCTTTCAGGTATGCAGAGATTTATTGACGGTAATGAATTTGAGAAACGTGCGGTTGTTGCCGGGCTCTGTGAACCGAAACTGCTGAAAGACAGAGAAGGCAATCTCAGGATACTTTCGATATTGTACACAATATCAAAAGGCCTGGATCATGACAGAAAGCTTGATGATGGCGGCACCTCTTTGCGGAAGGCCCTGGGGTATGGCTGGAGCGTGGTTGTATCCGCCATACCTGATGATGGGAAAAAAATCTTCGGGAAGTTATTTGATCTGAGCGGTAAACATATTACATGGATTATCAGGGAAAACCTGAAGAAGAACAGGCTGCAGAAGATGGATGCTGAATGGGTAGAGGATTGCCTGAAACGGGTGATGTCGTGAAGAATACTAAACTTTTTTCTGTCATTACATGCACCTGTCCTGTTTCCATTCCGTGTGTTTCACCGATTATCGGCGCGCTATACTTCAGTTTACACTCCGCGAAAAACTGGTAACAGAGTTTGCAATGGAAACACGGGAACAGTAACTGCAGCAAAGAAGCTTTATGAGAAATAGAGGAGAGAACATGAAAGTTAAATTTGATATGATCGGACTCTTTGTGCAGGATTTACGGAACATGGTCCGTTTTTACAATGAGGTTATCGGTATAGACATTGACTGGGACGGCAACGGTCCCTATGCGGAGTTTAAGCACGAAGGAATACGCTTTGCGATGTTTGAACGCAGAGCGCTGCCGGAGCTCCTGGGACAGGAGCCTTCATATACGAAGGGTATCAACGGCACCTTTGAACTTGCAATCAATGTGGGGGCTCCGGAAAATGTGGATGAGATGTATAACCGTGTCGTTGCGGCCGGGGCGGCGCCGGTGTATGCCCCGAGGGATGAACCGTGGAACATGCGGTCCTCCATGGTAGCGGACCCTGAAGGGAACCTGATCGAGATCGGCTCCGATTTCTGGAAGTAGGCGAATCAGCATCATACCGCACAGAGCGGGCTTCACACCGAAGGTCTCCGCTATTCCTGTACGATGACTTCGGGAAAACCGGACATCTCCGGGGGTGAAGGGGACACGCTACACAAGGAATGGACTTATGCCTTTGCCGGTGAATACAGCGGCGGATTTTTTTTCCATCGGGCCGGTACGGAATTCCTCCGTGCGGGGGATGAATATCCGGGCCTTGTTGAGTTCCTCCGCGGTACATGGAAGGGGTTCCCCCTGCCGCAGTTTATGCATGAGTTCTCTCCGCACTGCGCCGCGGATGGTACGGTGGTCTTCGGTGTTCAGCAACGCCGGGAAGCGGTGGGTATTTGATGAAGCGCACCAGTCCCACCCAAGGCAGTCCCGGACGTAATCCTCACTCCGGGGAAACAAATCTCCCGCATATCCTGTGATGAGAGAATAGAGGTCCTCCCATTTCATGGCAACGGTAGGGATGCTATCGCGTACAATCCGTTCCCCTAATGCGCGAAAGAAGCTGAACGGTGACCGGTGAAGCTGAATGCAGTACCCCAGGGTCAGGGGGAACTTCCCCGAGTTAAGGAGCCGGTCAACGATGAATGACATTTTCTTTATGACCTGAACTTCATACCGGGAAAGCCACTTTGTTTCCAGTATCGCGTATGGCGGGGCGGAATCGTACTGGATGCCGTATTCTTCCGCGCGTTCCCGGATTTCCGTTCCCGGTAGCACCTTCAGAATCCCGAACTGGAAATGGTCCGCGCCGAGCCCAAACACCTCGTTGAAGGAGTGTTCCAGGGAGCCGATATCTTCAAAGGGGAGCCCGGCGATGAGGTCGGTGTGGACATGGATTGTGCCGAGGGTGATGATGCGGGCGATCCTGGGGCGAATATCCTCCCATGAGCCCGTGCGGTTGACTGCCCGGAGCGCGGCGCCGTGAGCTGATTGTATTCCTATCTCGAATTGAAAAAGGCCACGGGGACAGGAGCGGAGCAGGTCGATATCCTCCTCCTCGATGAGGGCGGGGTGGATTTCAAAGTGGAAGCAGGTCCCGCTGCCGCCGAATTCCTGCTGTATACGGCGCCATATCGACCGCCCCCGTGCTTTGTGTGCGTTAAAAGTCCGGTCTATGAATTTTATGAGCTTCGGGCGGTGTCGCATGATGATTGCAAGCTCCCGCAGCACCGTGTCCTCGTCCCTGAACTCAGGGGCCTGATCGCTCCGCGACGATATGCAGTACGCGCACCGGAAGGGGCAGCCCCTGCTGCTTTCATAATAGATGTTCCGGTTCCGGAAACCTCTGAGGTCCTCTTCCCCGTAGGGAAACGGGATGTGCGAAAAGGGAGGGTTCTGTGACCGGACAACGGGGCCTGTTCCGCCACGGGCATTCTCCACAACGCGGCGGAAACCCTCTTCACCGTGCCCTGTGACAATGCAGTGCAGTGCGGGGAATTGATCTAACCAGGTTTCGGGGTTATAGCTTACTTCAGGGCCCCCCAGTACCACTTTGCAGGGAAAGGGCAGCGCTTCCAGAAGGATCAGAAGCTTCTCCACAACGAGGGTGTTCCAGATATACAACGAGATTCCGAGGATGTCAGGGGCTTCTTCGATTACCGTTGTCGCGATGTCGGAGGGGTCCGCCTGAATGGTGAATTCGCGGAGTATTGTTTCCGCATCGGTGCCGTCGATGCTGTTCCGGAGGTAATACAGCGCCGGGTTCGGGTGGGAAAACCGTGCGTTTATTGCGAGAAGGAGTACTTTTTGTATTTTCATTGCCTGCATGTATGGCGGATTTTTATGCGGTCATGGTAACTGACTGCAGCAGCTGTTGTGATATAGTATTGAATGCGGGTATTGTCAAGTGAATTGCAGAATTAACCCTTGACATTGCCGGTGAAAAAGATTTTCTGATGGTTCAGCATGGTGCCGGAAAAACGGAGCGTGCTGCATTACGGCGTGCGTATCGAAGCACGGATAAGGCGGTTTCTGTGTCAGTGTGTGAAACATGTACAATGGAAGAGAAAATCTATATATGCTGCGCCAGGTTTCCGCAAACCGGGGAACAGAAAACGATGGTCCTTGAGAGCGGCGCGGTGAAGAAGGTCTGCCCGTATCTTACCCGTGAGGGCACCTGTTCGATTTATTCTACCCGTCCTGATAATTGCCAAAAGTTCTTCTGCGACAGGTTTCTACTTGAAGAGGGGACAGAAGGCTTTAACAGTGATACCCCATACAATCTGATAAAAGCGTTACATGACAACGAATAGCATTAATGACACATCAGGATACGGCGTGGAGGGTATCCGGGGGACAGTTTTTTTTACTTTTCCATGAGAAAGGATTTCCTGTTAGTGCTTGACATTATGGCGAATTTGTTTTCATACTGCCGCTGCTTCCAAAAACTTCCCCTGCGAGGTTTGTGTGATGAAAAATCAGGGATTCCTTATTTTCGTACTCTGCCTGCTGATAATCAGCGTCGTTCCCTTCAGTTCCGCCATGGCCCAGTCAACATACGATACAATACGGAACAGGGATCAGGCGGCACAAACCAGTATCATCATGCGCGACAGGGTCCATCAGAAGCGTATAATGGACAAGTTCAATGATTTTTACAAACGGGTGCGCCAGTTCGCTCCGGACCTGAAGATGCGCCTTCCCATGCATCCCGGCCATGTGGCGGAGTTTCAGGATATTAAGAAAGCTGATTATGATTCCGTGTATAAAAAGAAAAGCGTTTCATTCGCCTTTGTCGGTGATAATTACATGCTTCGTTCATTGCCCTATGATACCATAAAGCAGTATATTGTGAAAGTAACCCGTGGAGAAAAAGTCCAGGTGCTCATGATGCCAAGAGTAAAACGGCATGAGAC
>JAKQCH010000462.1 GCA_029573825.1 Spirochaetota bacterium
TCCTGGCGGAACGCAAAGAGAAACTCAAACGGGCTCGTCAGGAGAGATTCGAAAAAAACCGAGAATTGAACAGCATTTTAATGGAGGGTTTACCCGCTTAATTCAACCGGTAAAAATTCCCGTTTGAGTGAAGCGAAACAAAATTCCGATTCTTCAATTTCTTTTTGAATATCAACCCACATATCTTTTGCGGCTTTATTTCCCCGCTTATCAATGATAGTGCATAATATCGGAAACTCTTTTTCAAGTTTTACTTTTAGTTTGTCAAATTGTGATTTGATAGATGTGTCATTATAATTACAGCCAAGAAATATTTTGTTAGAATTCTTTGCCATTTTTTTCTCTTAATGATAGTGTTAAATTTTGTGTAATTATTTTGATATCCATTTGAAGTGCGATCTAATTAATAATCAACTCTTTTCCATAAAAATATGACCACATTCCATAAATTCAATTGACATTTCCTCACATGTAAAATAATGGTATTTAGAAATCAGGTAATTTCTTTAATAATCCTCACTCCTGAAGCTTTCGCAACTCCTTTCGAGATAAAAATCCATAATACTTTACATTGCATTACCCTTCGATACTCCCGGGATATACCTCCGTTTTCCCTGCGATACAACTCTGGTGTTCATAAGGTATTCCACAGGTAAAGGTAAGGAGCAGCATTCTTCCCCATGCCGGATAGATAATGCATATTACGGGAATTCGTTTCAAACATGAATTCATTCACCAACAAAAAAACAAGTCCTTTACACAATGATAGCGACACTATGAAGATGCGAAATGGTTTTTATATTCTATCATGAATAATTAATGACACCGTATCACATGGTAATATACAATTGATCTTGGAAACCTGATTGAATTAGAGGAAAATCAATGAGAAAGGACCTCAAAGAAGCTGTTCGGGACACAGTCCAGGACATGCTGGATTCCGGAATTCAGACATCATTCACGGAGAAAGAGCTTAAAAAACTGGGAGTTACTCTCCGTGATATTACCATTACCCCGGCTCGAATACAGAACATACGAAAAAAGTCAAATTACAGCCAGTCAGTATTTGCCAAAATACTCAATGTAAGTATTTCATCGGTAAGGCAGTGGGAACAGGGACTGCGGAAACCAGCGGGTTCAACAAAGGTACTCCTTGAACTCCTTGAAAGGGAACCCCGCATTCTCGATTACAGAATAAACAAAGAGCACACAGGGCGCAGATAATCGCGGGTAAAAAAGTAACCTACCGGTACACCCTGAGATATAATGCACCATAAGCCCCCAGATTTGGATACGAATAGATAGTTCTTTCAATCGCATCAGTATCGTAATTATACAGAAGGATATCACATGTCGTTGAATTGAATTCCCCCACGATGATCCTGGAACCGTCCAGGGGGACTATTCGTGCACCTGTAGAATGAGGGAGATACACGTTTTTCGAAGTAAGGCCCTTTATGGTATTATAGCGGTATATGGTACTGCCTTCTTCTCCAAAAAAAATATTGTCACTGTCCATCACTGAAAAAGGGAATTCAAGGATCCCTGTTGCCAATGTTCCCCGCAGAGTTGAATAGAGCGCGGGAGTAGCGTTCATCGAAAAACCTTCATTGTTGTATACCGCATAACAGTCACTACCACTACCATCACTGGGGAGGGTCCCCATTACTTCCATGTTGGGGACCCTGTAAAACGTTGAGGTAACTGAAAGATCCCATCGAGCAAAGTATACATTTCCCGTAGCGTTGTCCCTGATAAGACATCTGTTCACCAACACGTTCCCGTTAAAGGCAGATATATCAATTCCTGTATCGGTCCACTGGCCGGTATCAGAATTATAACGGTATATAAAATAAGTTTGTGCTGGATTTGCCACCAGGGCATACACGCTATCGTTTCCCGCGGCAATTCCATATACATAATTGAACGCGCTGCTGACCGAATAACTCCCGTCCCGTTTGTAAGTATAGATGGTTGTGTTATTGCAAACGTGAAAATTTCCCCTGGTATCAACAGTCATATCATAGTAACCTGATTCAGAGTAGCCCGTAAGGGGTATCACTTTAAGATATTCATCTCCGTCAGTGATAACCGCGGAGTACGATGTACTGTCATAAATCAGTACCGAGGCAATGGGGATCCCTTCATTGGCCATTTTCGCGAGATCGTAAATTTCCTCGCCGCATCCGGAAAAACAGGAAAACATGACTGCGAAAGCAAACAGGATGGTGATGAAAGCCGCTTTTATGTTCCGCATAATGATTACCTCAAGATGTAAGCAATACTGCCCCTATTTTCGGAATTGTCAAGACGGAAATGTAGCATAATATGAATAGCTGTATATTATTGCTGTTCCAGAACAAGGCGTATTCCAATATTTCCCTCAAGGGGTGGATTGCCTGAAGCAAAACACCGAACCGATGACCGGAGGCCGTTTTCCCGTCCATCCCCCCATCCTCCACGTAAAACACGTCCGATACCGTTCTCCGGCCCTTTCGGGTTTTCAGAAGGGCTTGTTCTGTAATAGTTTTCACCATACCAGTCCTCACACCATTCCCACACGTTGCCCGCCATGTCATAGAGCCCCAGGGGATTGGGAAGTTTTATGCCCACAGGATGGGTCCTGTTGCCGGCGTTTCCCGCATACCAGCAGTATTGTCCGTCAACCATATCGCCCCAGTAATACATCGTGCGCGTGCCTGCTTTACATGCATACTCCCACTCAGCCTCATAAGGAAGCCGCGCCTGTACACCGTGAAGGGCGCTGAATTTTCTGCAGAACTCCTTTGCACTGTTCCAGGGAACATGATCGACGGGAAGGTCGTCCCCGGTCCAGTAACTCGCGTTGTCTCCCATGACTGCTCGGTACTGTTTCTGGGTGATCTCGTATTTGCTCATCCAGAACGAGCGCAGCGTAACCCTGTGGACCGGCTGTTCATCCTTTGAGCACTCATTGCAGACCAGCGAAGGGTCCGGCTGCCCCATCATGAATTCACCACCGGCTATATAAATAAACTCAATGCCGCCGACAGTCTTTGAACGGGCATTGCGCGTCATATCCGGTTCTGCAGTCCATGCTGTTGTGATTGCGAGGAGGAGCATAGCAGTTATTATTATAAAGTTTTGTTTCATAGATTGCCCATGTGCCTGTAGTCTCACATACTACCTGCCAAAAGTCAAGCGAATGAGCATTTTTTGACAATTTACATTGTGGAATTTTTAGATAAGAGGAGTAAATATTTTTATTGAAGCGCGAGGATCTGACTATCTGTACACGCTGCCCCACAACGCACCAGATGATGAGGGACTGTTGTATGAATATATAGTTTTAATAACCTCCCCGGTATTATAATCACAGAGAAGGATATCGCAGGTTGTTGATGCGGATTCTGCGACAATAATCCGGTTACCATCCAGGGGGATTGGCAGCGATGTAGTTGAGTGCGGGAGGGCAATAGTTTTCGAAGTAACCCCTTCACCGCTGTTGTACCGGTATAACAATGCCGTTCCTAATGTATAAAAAACATTGTTGTTGTCCATTACGAATAATAAAGATAATCCAGTTCCTGTCGTCGCCATGATTCCGCGCTGCGACGATGCGAGTCCATAGGTTCCAGATAAAACAAAACCCTCTCCATTACACACAGCAAAAGACGTCTCATTATCGTTACTGATGCTTCCGGTTACATCGAATCCGGGGACGCGGTACATTACACTTTGATATGATGTAGAATCGTACGCGGCACAATACACCTGCCCTGTAGCATTGTCCCTGGTAAGGCAATTGCTTAGAGGCGTGTAAGCACCGAAGATAGAGGCTAGGTCTGCCCCGGTATCGGCCCACTGACCGGTATCTGAATTATAAGAGTAAAGATAGTTTATACCAGCATTCGTAACGACGGCATAGACAGTCCCGTTTCCCGCGGCAATGCCCAAGATGTTGTTGAAGGTAGTGCTGATCGAATAGCTACCGTCCATTTTGTATGTGTAAATATTTGAGCCATTATAAATATGAAAACATCCCCTGCTGTCAACTGTCATACCCTGAATGCCTGCCGTAGAATAGCCGGTAAGTGTTACCACCTTAAGATATTCATCACCGTCAGTTATAACAGCGTAAAAATTTGCATCATCAAAGATCAATACTGAGGCAATGGGGATACCTTCATTCGCCAGTTTCGCGAGATCGTAAATACCCTCGCCGCATCCGGAAAAGCAGGTGAACATAACGGTGAAAGCAAGCAGGATGGTTATGAAAGCTGTTTTTATGTTCCTCATAATAATTACCTCAATAATATGAGCAATACTGTTATTATTTTCGGACATGTCAAGGCAAAGTTGTATATAAAAATGAAATCCTTGTAACATCATCAACAGCAGTTGCAGGGGAAAAGAGCCACCTTGCGATATTCCAAAAAGTCCTACGGATATTGGGGGAGATGCATCGGAACCCTGCTCATGAATAAAATGAAACCCATTCCCTCCACAGGAGTCCTCTCCGGGACGGAGAGGACTCCTGTGGAGGGGTGAGGCCCCGAACTTTTCCTCCCCCGGACCAAAAAAATCCTTGATCACACAGACATCACCCTGTAGTAACCCATACAGTACCGCCTCGCATCAATCCGGCGATATACGGTCCCGGAACCAATAAAAAAGAAAAGTACGGACAGCACACACACATGGAATTTACCAGCAACCTCTTTGTCATCTTTGTGGTGTTCTTCTTCGGCCTGTATTTCCTCATAGACAGGTACACGGAGGATATATGCATCCGGAACGGGTACATCGCGTGGATGTCCCTGTTCTTTTACGCGGTGTGGTATCCCCCGGCGCTCATCCTTGTGCTCCTGCATTCCCTTATGGCGCGGTACGGGGGATTGTGGATAGAACGGCGCGAACACAAAAAGCTTCCCCTTGCGGTTGTGGTAAGCATCAGCCTCGGGATACTGGCCTTTTTTAAGTACTGCAACTTCTTTCTGGAGGCGGCGTCCCTGACGCAGTACCGTCTGGATATCATACTCCCCCTGGGAATATCATTTTACACCTTCACCGTAATAGGCTACTATGTTGACCTGTATCGCGGAGAGGTGCCGGTGGTGGATTCCGTGACCGACGCGGCGCTTTTCATCTCCTTCTGGCCGCACCTCGCTTCAGGGCCCATACTGCGGGCGGACAATATTTTCAATAACATGAAACAGCGCGAGCCCCTGACGCTGCGGAACGTGACCCTCGCACTGGTGCTCGTGGGGACCGGCGTGGTGAAGAAGATACTCATTGCCGACAACATAGGGGCGTACGTGAACTGGAACCTCTCCTTCGGCGTGAAGAACATGAACATCCTTGAATGCTGGAGTGTGGTGACAGGGTTCGCCGCGCAGATATACGCGGACTTCAGCGGGTACAGCGACATGGCAATCGGCTTCGCCCTCCTCATGGGGTTCCGGCTTCCCGCAAACTTCAACTATCCGTACCGGTCAACCTCCCTCACGGAGTTCTGGCGGCGCTGGCATATCAGCCTTTCCTTCTGGTTCCGTGACTACCTGTACTTTCCCCTGGGGGGCAACAAAAAAGGGAAATTCCGCATGCACCTGAATATCCTCATCGTATTTGTCCTGTCGGGGCTCTGGCACGGGGCGGCGTACAACTTCATCATCTGGGGAGCGCTTCACGGCGCGGTGCTGGTAATAGAGAAAGTCTTCGGGCGTGTGTACTTCCGCATTCACGGCGCCTTACGGTGGGTTATTACCTTTATCATCGTCATGGTTGCGTGGGCGTTTTTCCGCCTTGACCACACCACGGCCTTCACCCTTGTGCCGAAGCTCTTCGGCCTGAACGGGAGCCTTTCGTTCGGCTTCGGGCCGCCCTGCAATATTATGCCGGTGTTCCTGCTGCTGCTCCTTCCCGCGGCGGACCACCTCCTGCGGTTCTACCGTGTCAGCGACGACGGGTTTCCGGAGCCCAACAATTCATTTGTTACAATAGCGGCACTTGCAGTCCTTATACCAGCTGCAATTTTTTTCTGGGGGAAACCGCTGCCCTTTATATATTTTAAATTTTAACGGGTCGATATCAGGACACGCACAGAGACAATGGACAGCAACACCATACAGGAACAACGGACACACCGGAGGAACCTTCTTCTCCTCGCATTCGGTGTACTCACCGCCATGGCAATTATCCTCTGCGGGAGGATATATAACCATGAAACACCTGCTGTGCGGCAGGTCCCTTCAGAAGATAAAGCGCGGAGCGAATCCGTCACGAACCCGCTGTATCCCGCAATGGAGCGCATCGCCGCGCCGCACCGCCTTGACGTGTCGTATATGAAGGACATACGGGAAGTGCATTTCCTCGGGGACATGGTGTCCCTGCCGTCGGCGCTTTTCTGCCATAAAAAGAATTCCCTTGACGTGATCTTCTTCGGTGACAGCTCCATCCGCTGGTCCCTCATCCCTCAGGTCGTGGAACAGATGACAGGGCTGAAGGTGGGGGTCTTCGCACTCAGGGGAATGTACCTCAACGCGAAGACCCTGAAAACCCTTGAACGCCTGCGGAATTTCTATCTGAAAAGGAACGGTCTCTCCGTCTTCTCATTTCATCTCTGGACCCAGGAAAAGGACCCCGACATCTTCCGCTGGGAGGACGACCTGAGCCTCGTCGCGAAAATGAACGACAACACCTTCAGGAACTTCGCCCTGAAACGGTTTGCCCGGTGCAATAACTGCAGCGAAAAACAGGCCGTCTACCGCGCCGGATTCGGGAACGGAGGAAAGTTCCTCTTTACCGAAGAGGCATACCGTGAGTATGAACAGCACATCCGGGGCATTGAATCGTTTCTGAAAGAAAAGTTTGGAATGGGCCTTCCGCCAAGAAACTCCCTGCATGTAAAGGTGAGCAGCTTTTTCAATCCCCATTGGTACACCACAAAACGGCCGAAAAAGGATGCTCCCGACACCGCTCACCAGGACAACCCCTATCGCCTGAAACTGCCCGGAGGAGGGCGCCCCGTTGCGGGAAGCACCTCGTGGATCCGGTGGGACGCGCGGAGCGTCATAAAATATCAGGGAACACCGCAGAGCCGCTCCCTTTACAGCGATGAATCTTTTGATCCCTCAACGGTCATTCCCGCGGAAGCTGTCACAAATGCGAAATCGCTGTGTTCATTTCCCGGCAGAAAGGCCTATGTGATCTGCCTCTATGGTGAACAGGGCCAGTACCGGAAAGCGAGAGCGTATTACGAACGCCTGTACCGGGGACACCTGGAATGTATTGATCTCGGGAAGCTGCATCCCCGTAATGAATCGTTTCCCATGGACAACCTTCATCACCTTGTGAACGAAGGAACGCTGCAGGGGACTATTCTTTTGGGTAAATGGCTGAAGGAATATTATGCTCATCGGTAGGGTCAGGTCTGGGACCTGCCCCTACGTGAAAATATACTTGATTTCCTGGAAGTAATTATTCATTTCTTTATTAACAGGTTCATACATGAACTTCGCCCCCCACACCCCCGAAGGGGGGCTTTATATTCGTAGCCTTCTCAGGGGGGCGTGAAGATTTCGGGAGACCGGACATTGCAACACTTTACTCAGGAAAATTCCATGTTACATAATAACAATATTAGCATTCGCAAATTTTTTCTCTCTGCAATAATCCTTATTACAGCAGCAATATCATTTTCCATACTTTCCTGCAGCCTTTTCAAGGGTCCCGACGGTCCTTTCATTGAACTCATCGTATCGAAATATCATCGGGAACATCTGGCACAGCTCAATAAGGCACGCTATACAGAGCAGGAGATTGCGCCCCTGTACGCGCAGATGACAGGCCCCGGGGACAGCTACTGCTCGTATCTCTGGAAACAGTGCACGTTCGACAGGGCAAGCGCGGAGAAGTATTTCCGTAAGGATAAGGTTTCCTATTATAAAAATCTCAACTGCGTGGAGTGCGTATCGAGCCTCATCGCGGGATGCTTCAATTTCTTCGCCATGAACGACCGCACGCCGGACCTTGACTTTCTTCTGCTGAAAAAACTGCTTCCATCTGAAAGCTATCAGTGCTACAGCGTCGGCTTCATGCAGCCGTATATGATACACAATATCATGAAATGCAGCGAGCTTCATTTTGTCGATTTC
>JAKQCH010000477.1 GCA_029573825.1 Spirochaetota bacterium
GATACCGAGGGCAAACAGCAGCAGCGCAACGCCGATTTCAGCGAGAAGTTCAATCTGTTGTATTTCAGAGATATGAATTCCTCCGGTATAGGGTCCCACAAGAATTCCCGCAAAAATATATCCTATAACAAGGGGAACTCCCAGTTTATAGGCAATAAAGCCCGCAACGACTCCCGCCACAATAATTATTGTAATATCCGCCGCAATGCCCATAATCTCCGCCTGATCATAAATTCATCAAGTCACAGTATTCTCCTTATTTTCTTAGTGTAAAGAACTTATGAACTGCGGTACTATCTTTTTTTTGTTGATATTGTATAAGCTTTACTGGTACAATCTTATTATCCGTTGGAACCTGTAATCCATATCATTAGATTACGTTACTTTTTCATCCGCATCAAAGCGGGCCAGTGTGACAGGGAATGACATGTGGAGCACTAAAACTAAAATTTTCGGCATGCCCCTTTTATCCGCAGGCTTCTTCGCCCGGGGATTTATTGCCGTGGGTTTCTCCGGTGTCGGCGTCATCACCATCGCCCAGTTCGGCGTGGGTATCATTTCCATCACCCAATTTGGACTTGGTATTTTCTGTGTTGCCCAGTTTGCCCTGGGTTTTTTTACCCTTGCACAGGGGGGCATTGGTGCAATCCTGGCAGTGGGGCAGGGGGCGCTGGGTTTTGCAGCCATCGGCTTTGACAGTGGGGTAGGATTTTTTGTCGTTCATGACCCAAAATCAATATGGGACGGAATACGGATACTTTTTTTCACTATCAGGGAAGATCCTGTTTTTTTTATTCTATGGAGCTCCTTCTGGATATCATCGTTTCTCTTCTTTTTCTTACAGGCTGACAAGTTCTCCGGCACATGGAAACTTTATGATTTTTTTGTTCCTCGAAAATCTCACACCAGTCCCGAAGTTAGAAAGAAAGCCCTGCAAACCATTCATGACCCGGACAATCTCTATCGCATTATACAAAAAGATCCCGACAACAGCGTCAGAGAAATGGCACTTGAAAAAATCCATGACGAAAAATTACTGATGACAATTTTAATGGACCACGCATGTGCAGGAATCCACCGGGCCGCTGTTTTAAAAATTGCCCGCGAAGATCTGCTCACGGAAATTGCCCTTAAATCTGATAACCCTGATATCGCCGATGAAGTGGTTACCAGAATACACAATCAGGAAAACCTGAAAGAGATTACACGACATGGGGAAAGATCTCGGTTCCGTGCTGCCGCACTGGCTCGCCTTGTTTCACCGGAACAGGATTATCTCCATGAAATAGCGCTGAAGGAAGAGAGTAAACGGGTTCTCTTCCCGCTGATATCGATGACCCGGAAAATGGACACCCTTCTGCATATTATAAAAAATTCCAAATCATCTGAAATCCGTCTTGCGGCAGCAAAAAAACTGACTCCCGAAGACCAAAAAAAAGCCGCGCTTCTTATGATAACTGAAAAAGATCAAAAAATTATTACCTCCCTTGCGGGCATTATTTCTGACCGTGACATTCTGAAGGATATCGCCCTTCATGCTGAAGCACCGGCCGCACAAATTGCCGCTCTCCTCTGCCTTAAAGATACGGACACTCCATTTTTACTGGATTTTGTAAAAACATCACAGGACTCAGAAATCAGGGAGGCGGCCCTGAGGCCTGTTACCGATCAGAAAATACTGCGAGATATTGCCCTCGGACCATACGGAACACCCCTTGCACTGCAGGCGTTACACAAGATCGACAACCGGGAAATACTGAAAGAAATCAAAACCCTCGCCTCTGATGAACAAATCCGGCTGGAAGCCGAAAAGCGGATAAAATCCGTGATGCCGATATATTACCGCTTTACCGTTGAATTCAGCTGCCCTTCATGCAGTCAGCCGGTATTTCTGAACGGCCCCCTTGTGAAAACACAGTGTACGAATTGTCTCCGATGGACGGAACTGGATACCGAATTCTGGAAAAAAGTAATGGAATCCGGTCTTGGAATCGAACGACACCTGACATTTCATGACCTGACAATTGAGCGCACTGACCATTCTCCCGGATGCCTGAAATGCGGAGGGAATCTATCCGCAGATGATGTCCCGGCTGATTTTGACGGCGTGATTTCCTGCACCGGGTGCGGAGAGAAGAACCCAGTATTCCCGGTCCCGGAATCATTTCAGTGGATACCGCACAGCGAGCTGATCTTCTGCGGGGAACGGCAGGGAGAGGAGGAAAAGGCCGCTGCAGAAATGAAACCCGTTGCAATATCATGCATAAAATGCGGCGCACCACTCACGGTAACCGCCGAAACACCGAGAAACGCTACATGCACCTACTGCAACACACTGCAGTACCTCCCGGACGGGCTCTGGCTTTCCCTCCATCCCGTGAAGACAAAACATCCCTGGTACCTGCGCATGGGATACGCTGAACGAGAAAACCTGCAAAAGCTTAAAAGAGGGTAGCGTAGCAAACAGCAGCTTCAGTGAATTACAATCACACCCCGCTCTGTCAGTTCTTCAATAACAGCCATGTCCCGAACCAGGTTACCCATAATATTAACATATTCGAGGGAATTGAGGCGCAGAAGCACAGAGATATCCTCAATTTCATTATAAGAAATATCAAGCTCCCTGAGGTTGACAAGCTCCCCTAAATCGTTGATATTATCCAGAAGGTTTTCTGAAAGGAACAGGGACTCAAGTTTTGTAAGATACGCGAGGTAATGAAGTTTTCTGATATGGTTGCATGAAAGATTAAAACTGATTACATTTATGCAGTGCTCAATTCCATTCAGCTCCTCAATGTCATAATCGGAAAGATTAATTTCACCCTGGAGGTGCTGCATATCATCACTGGTAAGAACAAAGCTCAGATTCCCAAAAAGCAGCAGGTTAAGGGCCTCAATGAATCCGAACTCCTCTTCATAGACATATTCTTCAGAGGCATCTTCCGGTTCCTCAAAATCGTAAAGTGAATCAACCATCTCCTCGCCGTATCCGAAATCATCTTCACCAAAATCATAGGATTCCTCGGAAAAAACTGAGAAATCCGCCGTGGGAATTATTTTTCTTTCACTGAAAATATATCTTTCTTTCATTTTCAGAAGGCCCTGGGTGTTCCCGTTCGCAAACAGGTTTTCCATCTCCCGTCTGATTTTTGAGAATTTATCCGGATGGTATGTTTGGATGAGCGCCGCAAAAAGTTTATTAATTCCCGTATCTGCTGGTATCTCAAGGATAGTCCCGTACCATGAAAGTGCGTCAATATCCCTCTTTTTGTAGCGGCTGATTATATCAGCGGAAATATCCTTGAGCCTTTCCTGGTGCAGGTTCTTTTTCAGTTCTTCATATAGCTTTTTTAAATCTGGAGACATTTTGTATTCCTGACAGAGATTATTGATACCGTGCTGTCTTTCCTTTACATTTCATGGCAGTTGATTGTGCGAAAACAATTCCATTATACTCCACACTTCTTTCTTCATCATTAATGAAGATACACAATTATACTCTTCATTTTTCAATACTATTTTTTTCATTCAATCAGCAATGCTGTTCTGCATGATAAAATTGTAGACGAAACCAACTGTATTGGATAGTATCATATAATTCAAAATAATTTACCCAGGACATCCGGATATGGAAACTGATCACATAAAAATGCTCTGCGATATCGGAGAGCTGAACGGGCTTTTCGGTGAAACCACCGTTGAAGACTGCCTTACACGGACAGTTGATATGGTGGCGGACCACATGCGCGCAGAAGTATGCTCAATTTACCTCTATGATGAAACCAGCGAGGAACTGGTGCTGAAAGCCACAAAAGGTCTGTCCCGGGAGTCCGTGGGTACAATAAAGCTCAAACTCGGTGAGGGACTTGTTGGGACAACCCTAAAGGAACTCCGGCCTGTAAGAGAAGAACGCGGCAGCGACAATCCGCTGTTCAAATATTATCCCGGCAGTAATGAAGAACACTATGATGCATTCCTTGCAGTCCCGATTCTCCGCGGCACCATCCGCATCGGTGTACTTGTGGTGCAACGGTCCCGTGGTAAGAAATTCAGTGAAAAGGATCTCATGGCGTTGAAGGCAACGGCGTCCCAGCTTGCGTCAATGCTGGAAAACATAAAGTTCATGATTGCACGGTATAAAAAAGCGGAAATAAAAGAACACGACTTCGATTTTGGTAAATTCCGTTTTCTGAAAGGGAAATCTGCATCGAAGGGTTTTGCCCATGCCCGCGCAATGGTGATGAAGCATGACCTTGGGGAACTGGTGCTGTCACTGATGAACTCAGGCACACACTTCACTATTGACAATTTCGAGTCAGCCCTGCGCGAGACTGAACATCAGCTTGAAGAGCTCCAGAAGCAGGTGGAGGAAACATTATCCGATGCGGCATCCCTGATATTTTCCTCACACCTCCTGATGCTTAAGGACAACGGATTTACCGGCGGGATGCGGGAGCAGATAGTATCCGGTATCGCACCGCCCCGGGCTGTATTCGAAATATTCAATTATTACCGCGGCATTTTTTCGGAAAGCGCAAATTCCCTGATCAGGGAAAAAGTTCAGGACATCGAGGACCTCGCAAAACGCATACTCCACAATCTTTCCGCCGGACATATTTCCGAGCAAAAGGAATACAGCGGCAGAATACTCATCGCCCGGGACCTTTTCCCCTCGGAGCTGCTGAAAATGGCCGCGGAAGGCATCGAAGGTATTGTACTTGAAAGCGGCGGTGTCACCTCTCATGTCTCAATCCTGGCACGGTCCCTGCGTATCCCCCTCATTTTCATTGATGAACCGGAGCTCCTGAATGTTCCCGACGGTACGCCGCTCCTGGTTGACGCTGACACGGGAAATCTCTATATCAATCCCTCCACTGATGTAATTGACCGGTTCACGAAGAAAGCTGACGCGGAAAAGATTTTTCTTTCAGAAAACATCTATCTGAAAAACAAAACATTTTCACGCGACGGAACACGGGTTTCCCTCATGGTAAATATCAACCTCCTCAGCGATATCCATCAGGCCCATGACATCCAGATGGACGGTGTGGGCCTCTACCGTACGGAATTTCCTTTCATGATAAGAAGCACCTTTCCCACCGAGGAGGAACAGTACATCATCTACCGGAAACTCGTGGAAGAAATGGGGGAAAAGCCTGTCACCTTCAGGACCCTTGACATCGGGGGCGATAAGGTCCTTTCGTATTATGATTCACTGAAGGAGGAAAACCCGTTCCTCGGCCTCAGGTCGATCCGTTTTTCTCTCCGCCATGAGGAAATTTTCATCCAGCAGATCAGGGCCATACTCCGCGCCGGCGCCGGCAAGAACATCCGCATTATGTTTCCCATGATATCATCCATGGACGAATTCATTACATCGAAGGATATCCTGCTGCGCTGTATCAATGATCTCAGGGACGAGGGACATGACCATAATCCGGCGCCGAAAATCGGCATGATGGTGGAGATACCTTCGGTTATTACCATTATAGAAGACCTTGCGGAAACTGCTGATTTTTTCTCCGTGGGTACCAACGACCTGATACAATACACGCTTGCCGTTGACCGTACCAATGAAAAGGTCTCCGACATGTACATTCCGCACCATCCTGCCCTTCTTAGGAGCCTGAAAATTATTGCCGATGCCGCAGGAAAATCAGGCACTGATCTTTCAATCTGCGGGGATATGGCGAACAACAGTGTGTATATTCCGTTTCTTCTGGGAATCGGGATCCGGGGACTGAGTGTTGATGCGATGTACATACCGGGAGTGAAGAAGACAATTGCAGGGATAGACATCGCGGAGGCGGAGAAACACGCGGCGGAACTGCTGAACGTATCGAGAATATCTGATATCGAGAGTATTCTGGGATTACAATAGAATGAAACAGCACCCTATTCTATATAAAAAACTTTCGGGATAGATATCACCGGCTTTCCCATTGGCCCCCCCAGGGTGATATCAAAAACACTTTTTACCTCGGGACTTTTTCTGATCACTTTTCCCCCTTCAGTATCGAATGCCTGGAGGGTCAGAAGAAAGCGGCTTTCATCAAGCTTGTTGAGAGTGCGCATTTCGTATTCATTGTCCTGCGTGGTGCTTGAAAATATCTTCTGCCGCTGCCTGCCGTTGAGGCGATACAGTTCAATTTTATAATAGTCTGCTCCTTTACTCCGCCGCCAGGTAAGGTCCAGAGAATCCTCTCCGCGCATGTCAACGGTGCCTCCGTTTCTCGGCGATATAAGCATCGGAAGCCCGAGCTGCTCCCTTACCGTCACGGTACGGACTTCACTGTTAATAAGCTCATTCCCTTCACGGTTTAAAAGCGACACCTGCCAGTAATAGGTACCGGGATCCACATTATTCACCGCAGCGAAAAAACCGTTGAGCTTCTGTTCACGATAGATGCTGGAAATGCCCTTATCACGAGCAATCCGCAGCCTGAAGGGTCCCTGCACATCCATCCGCTTCCACATAAAATGCAGCGCCGGTTTCCCTTCCCCCTCAAGAGCAGCTGTCACGGCGTTCTGCTCCGGGGACAGCAGTGCCAGTTCGCTTATTGCCACGATTTTCAGAGACTGCACCGGCGAAGGGGGAGTAATATCTTTTTTATTCTGTACACCATTTACCCGCCAGTAATATGTACCCACAGGAAGATCCCCCTCAAACCGCAGCAGGTCACCCGAAAGCACTCCTGAATACAGCACCTTTCTGAAACCGCTGTCTTTCGCGATAGTGATTCTGGAAAAACGAAGTTCGGGATTTTTTTTCCATGAAAAATTGATGCCGCTGTCCTTCATTATCCGCACACTCAGGGATTTCCCGTCCGGAGGATACACCGGCACAGGTGCCTCAAGAGTGTCCGTTGTCGCGACGAGAAGCCGGTTAACCGCGCTAAAGCTAATCGGCGAATCCTGTTTGAGTCCGCTTATGACCGCCACTTTCCAGTAATACGTACCCTTTCCAATGGAATCAAGAGTTATTGCCGTTGAGGGAACTTCAATGGATTTCTCCACCTTTGTCATTTCAGAATCCTTCGCAATGATGACCCGGTAGGATGAGGCAAGACGGCTGTTGCTCCACTTAAAACGTATAAGGGGCTTCTTTTCATAATATGCAAACCGCTCCCCGTCAGCGGGTGAGAAAAGACGTACCGCGTCATCGCGGACAAGGGTAAACCGGCGTGCATCGCTGTAATCAAAGGCGCCGGTTTTCGCATCCCTGCCTTTCAGACGCCAGTAATAGGATCCCTCCTCAAAGCCCTGCACAGAGGAAGCCCCTGCAACGACGGTGGAAACAATTTTTTTGTTAAATTCAGCATCCTTCGCCACTTCCAGATATATCGCTGACACATCCGGAACCGGTTCCCAGGTAAAGGGAATTGATTTTCGGGGACCATTGGTAACGATATAGCTGTCAAATGCGGGAGACGTGAGCCGGTATTTCTGTGTCTGGACTTTCATGGCTTCACCGGCGGAAACAACCATCTTCTGGTAGGGGTTCAGTGTCTTTTTTACTCCACCCGCATCCACCATCGCATTCCCCCTGTTAACGGTGAGATCCAGGCCTTTTCCTTTTCTGGCAAGCTTCACGTCGCTTTTATCAATGGACACCGTCGTCCCGCCGCTCTTGATATTAAGCGTTTTGACCTTTCCTTCGGCGACATCCCCCCTGTTCGCAGATATTGATCCCCGGTTGAATTCAATGTCAATGGCATCCTTCGCAAGGGCCACGGTAACGAGACTGTTTTCATTCACGGTGAACTGCGTACCGTCTTTTATCCTTACAATGGCAACCGATCCTTCCGCAGTCCTGATCGAATCATAGTTATACACCGGGGAGTTCTGCTCGACATCCTCCCATACGACCTGTGCTGAATATTTCCGCTGTATCACGCGCTTCCTGAAGGTAATGGTGCCCACCACCTCCGCGTCACCGGCATCCACTTTCCTTGTAATATCGAAGTAAAAAAGAAGAGAAAAGATAACAATAATCGCTGTCCCGATCCCGACAACGATAAGGTTACTGTTCAAGGATTTCATACTTCTTCTCTGCCTCTTCTAAATATTCCCCTTCCGGCTTCTTTTCCGTCATTTCAATTCCCAGCATCTTCCTGAGTTCATCAACATTCTTCGGCGCTTCAGGATCGTCGATATGGCCCAGGACCGCGTATATCTGCTGCGACCCCTCCTTCCCCTTGACCTTTATCTTCTGCATTGGTTCCATGCGGTACAGATCCTTCACCAGCTCATAGGAGTCCTCTGAGATAAGTATATCGGTCCCGAAGGGCTTATTGAGCGCCTCTATCCGTGATGCCAGGTTCACGGTGTCCCCGATTACGGTATACTCCATCCGGTCATTCGAGCCGATCTGTCCAGCAAGGACCGGTCCGGTATTGATACCGCACCCTATTTGAATGATCGGCCTTTTATCGCCTCCCCTGTCCCTGTTGAACTCAAGGAGCTCTTTCCGCATTAAAAGGGCCGCATTGACGGCATTCTCCGTATCATTACCGCGGGATACCGGGGTACCCCAGATTGCCATGATAGCGTCGCCGATAAACTTATCCACGACGCCGAAGGTTTCATTGACGCATCCCACCATCCGCGTCATGTATTCATTGAGAAACTCAACCACTTCCTCCGGCTCCATCTTCTCGGAAATTGCGGTAAATCTCCGAATGTCGGAAAAAAATACCGCCGCCACCTTGCGTTCACCTCCCAGCTGAAGCTCGCCTTTCAGCACCTGTTCCGCGATCTCCTGGTTTACGAACTTTCCGAAGGCATCTTTCATTTTTTCGCGTTCTTCAAGTCCCCTCCCCATTTCAATAAACGACGCCGTAAGCTCACCGATCTCGTCGCGGGACACCGGCTCGATATCCACATGATACTGCCCGGCCTTTATTTTCTTTGTTGCCCCCACAAGCCTGACAATGGGCGTGGTGAGCGATTTTCCAAAAAAGAATACGACCATTATCACCATAGCCAGAATTATTACGGTGAGGTAGATGTTGCGCCGCTGGAGATCATATACCGCCTGAAGCGCTTTCGCCTCTTCCACCGTAGCAATAACACCGCATCCCCCGACACCGATTTTCCGGAAAGAACCAAGAAACACCTTACCGCCCGCATCGGTATATCGGGTCTGACCGTTATTCATAGGGCTCTTCATCATATTTTTCACAATGGGGATGTTGATAAAATTCTGCGCTGAGAGAACATGTGAACTGTCAGGGTGGGCAATGACCTGCCCCCTGTCATTTACCATGAAGACATTCACCCCCTTTGAAATGCCCTGGTCGGCGCGGAACGCTTTGAGAATTTCATCAAGCCTGAAATAACTCACACCGATTGAATCCACCGTTTCAATCCCCTGTATCTGGATCGGGTAGCTGATCCCCACCACAGGAATCTGCAGTGTCTCTGAAACATTCTGCACAACGGTATCTCCCGTAAGGGACCGGCTGAAAACGCTTTTGTGGGTATCGTGCACCGCTTTA
>JAKQCH010000494.1 GCA_029573825.1 Spirochaetota bacterium
TTTTCAAAACAAAAAGTGGTCTGATTTCCGAGATTTGTGCTATTACAACGAACGGGACATCATGTAACCAGACTTTCGGGATCACATCCGGTACCCTGGATTGCGGGCAGCAGTCAGCAACACTCTCTTCAAACGAGCGTGTTAACAGATTTCTTGCAGACAACCTTGATAACGTGGCAAGTGATATTTCCCGTGGTAACGGCGAATACCTTAACACGCTGGGAATGCTCATGGGTGTTAATGAAGCTCAGAAAAGCCAGTTTAACACAAAACTTCAGAGAAGTTTTAACAGAATATTTACATCAGAAAATGTAACACACACAGAAGTGCTGCAGAACATCAACAACGTATTAAATGCCGGCTAATACGCATTTTTTACCTATCTGGAAAACGGAACGATACGGGATTTGTAAAAATTCCGTATCGTTTTTTATTGTTCTCCTGTGTATTTTCATCCCGCTGAATATCGCATGGGGGGACGAAGATCAGTCCCGCACCAGTTATATCAGTTCCCTCATCCATGAGGCAGACAGTAAAAAACTGTACGATGACAGGTACTGGCATGTACTGCTTCACTACAAGGGAAACTGCTTTGGAACGAAAAGTCTTATCGACGACCCCCGGTTTTTCCTCGCGGATAAAGGGAAATATGACCCGAAGGCAGAGCTGCATGCTACCATCAGGGCTTTTTTTGAACCGGAGAAACCGGGAGAGAAACATCCGGTGTGCCGTTTCATTGCACGGTATCACTGGCTGAAGGAGCATCTTGCCATTGATCCCGGGAAGCTGCCGGTTCCTGTGTGCGAAGAGTATAATAAAATTATTGATGAAGTCAGACCGGAGACGGCAAATGTAATTTTTCCCACATCCCATATTAACAGTCCCGCGTCAATGTTCGGCCATACGTTCCTTACCGTTGATACCGCGAATAAAAATAAACTTCTTTCCTATGCGGTTAATTATTCCGCTCTCACCAGGGAAACATTCGGTCCTCTCTATGCGTTCAAAGGTGTTTTCGGACTGTACAAAGGATATTTTTCAATTCAGCCCTATTATGAAAAAATCAGGGAATACAATGATTACAACCAGCGGGATATCTGGGAGTACCGCCTGAACCTGACCAAAGATGAAGTGAAGCGAATGATGTGGCACATTCTTGAACTGGACCAGATATACTCCGATTATTACTTCTTTGATGAAAACTGTTCCTATAATCTTTTATTCACGCTCGATGTTGCACGGTCATCTTTGAATCTGACTGATACATTTTATTCCTGGATCCCGTCATGGGTGATACCGGTGGATACCGTGCGGTCTGTCCGTGAAAGCGGCGCGCTTGAAAAAGTGTACTATCGTCCGTCACAGGTGACACGCATAAAGCACATGATTTCGCTTCTCAACCGCAGTGAGCAAAACCTTGCATTGTCAATCGCTGATGATTCCCGGAAGCCCGATGTGATTATATCTTCAGACCTGTCGCCGGAAAAGAAAATAATCATCAGCGACCTTGTGATGGAGTTCACCAAATACCAGTATTCACAGGAAGATATCACCAAGCAGGACTATACCCAGCGGTTTCTGGGTATGATGAGGGTCCGCAGCAGTCTTGGTTCCCCTGACATGAGCAGTTATGAAATACCCGAGCCGGGGAACCCGGAGGAGGGACACCGCTCCAGCAGAATTTCTCTCGGAGCAGGGATTAAAGACGGCAGCGTGTATCAGCAGTTTCAATATCGCCCTGCGTACCATACCCTTCTTGATCCGGAAAAGGGATATGTTCCGGGGGGGCAAATTGTTTTCGGCAATTTCGCATTCAGGTTCTATGATGAGGAGCGGGATTTCCGCATGGAACGGTTTGATGTTATTGACATCCTGTCGCTTGCTCCCCGGGACCGGTTTTTGCGTTCAATGTCATGGAAGGTGAATACAGGGTTCCGCCGGGAATTGTATCCCGGGAAGAGGGAATTTCTTGCATACGGTGTAAACAGCGGCGGAGGGGTCGCTTTCGAAAACAGCGTTATCGGCCTGGTGTATCTGATGGTTGAACCGGACATTCTTGTGAGCAGAAGTTTTGATCCGAACTATTCCCTGGGAGTGGGAGGGACGCTGGGTATTTTGAAAAAT
>JAKQCH010000497.1 GCA_029573825.1 Spirochaetota bacterium
GTCCTCGCGTATACTTCTGCACACCTCACACCCTGACATGACCGGCATCATGATGTCCAGGAGTACCAGGTCGATGGGGCCGTCATTCCCGATTATGTCGAGTGCCTCAATACCGCCAGATGCCGATTTTACAGTGCACCGCTTCAATTCAAAATAGTTCCGAATCACCCTGATATTGACAGGATCGTCATCGACCACAAGGAGTACCGGGTTATTGCTGAACGTTCCATCCCATCCTTCAGGTCCGGTGTCATCAATGCTTTCAATGATAATCCCTTCAGCAGGGTCAACAATGGTATCCTGCGATACGGGGAGGGTGAAGGAGAATGTCGAACCGCCGTTTTGTCCGGAGGTGACGCGGATCGTACCGCCATGGAGTTCAACAATCTGTTTTGCGATCGCAAGTCCCAGGCCTGTGCCAGTATATGCGCGGGTATCGCCTTCATCGACCTGCCGGTAGGCTTCGAATATTATCTCACGGTATTCTGCAGGGATGCCGATCCCCGTGTCCGATACGCTGGTTTCGATTTCCTTACTGCGATCCTCATCTTTGTCCTTGAGGATTCGGGCGGAGAGCTCTATCGTCCCGCGGTTCGTGAACTTAATCGCATTGCCAATGAGGTTGCAGAGCACCTGCCGTATGCGGTCTTCGTCAGCACGTACCGGGAGAATATCAGACTTTATGGTATTGATTATTTTCAGTGATTTGCCCGCAGCCAGGGGGCGTGTAAGCCGAACGACCTTTTCGCTTACGCTGTGCATGTCTACGGGCCGCAGGTTCAGATGTATCCCCTCGTCCTGCATCTTCGCCATGTCCAGGAGGTCATTGACCATGCCGGCAAGGCGGTGGCCGTTCGATGCGATGAGGGTGAGGTTCTCAATAGTTTCAGAGGGGAGGACATCCGCCGCGCCTTCAATCATGGTTTCCGAAAGGCCTATCATGCCGTGGAGGGGGGTGCGCAGTTCATGGGAGGTGTTGGCGAGAAACCGGTCCTTGAGGGAATCCATTTCTTTCAGCGCCGTGTTCATCTCAATCAGCTCACGGGAAAGCTCCTCCACTCTCCGGATTGCCCTGGAGAATCTCCGGGAGATGAGAAGGGTAACCGCGATACAGAGAACCAGTATCCCGTACGGAACGGTTTTGGTGGTGTCGATGATCAGGAAATAGTACAGGAGGTCATTAATGCCTCCCAGAAAAAGAAGCAAAAAACCTATCAGGAAAAAAAGGCTGTCTTCTTCCCTGTTTTTCATGCCCCGGGCAAAAATAAATATGTAATACAGAATAAAGATAACCGTGATAATGGAATACGTTTTGAAAAGGAGGTCGGATGTCTCAAAGTCAAGGAACAGCAGAGGAACCAGAAACATGGGAGTAATTACCAGGAAAAACCGCAGAGCGAACAGTGAAGTCTCTTCAGGAAACAGCGAACGAATGGCCATCAGGAACAGGGGTATGCTGATTATTATTGTTAAATAATCAATAATATACGGGTTCCGGGGCCAGGCAAGCCCGTCGGGCAATATGGGAATCTGTACGTTGAATATATTGACACTCCACAGGAGGCAGAAGAACCCGAAATACAGCGGCGCAGCGCCCATCCGGCGGAACAAATAGAGTATGATGTTATAAACTGCGGCAAAGAGCAGAAGGCCCACCATGATCATGTTGACAGCAAGTATCCACGCATTTTTTCTGGCAGCTGCTGCGCCATCCTCAAGCTGTAACGGTCTGCCGATGCCGCCGGATTCGTACTGATGATTGGAAACCTGTAGTACAATATGATTTACTCCGCTGTTGAGGGTGAAGGAGGATGTTCTTTTTGTATGGACAAAGATGTAATCGTCCCGTGATTTCCGCGACGTTTTTCCCGTCACTTTAGTATCTGCAAGTTTCCCGTTGATCCAGAGTGTGTAGTCTGTGTAGATTCGACGGATTGTCATGGTTTGAGAGCCGGTATCGGTATTCCGGAGTATTCTCAAATGGTAGGTTCCATGACCGCTCCCGGAAAGGGGAATGCCGTTGACCTTTCCTCCTTCCCACAGGCCTGGTACGTGGATAAAGCCGCACATATTCCGGTTAGTACCTTTCGAAAAATCCGATGGCGCTATAATTATTCCCGGGCAGAATTCCCATTCTCCATTCAGGGTTACCGGGCCCTTCTGTACAAGGTCCCAGTTACGGAGATCGAGCGTTCCCTTAACGGCAGCGGGTTGCTGCTGTTCCGGGGAAACGCGGCTGCAGGCTGTGCCTGTCAACAGGAAGAGACAGCACAGAATTGATGCGGTGACAACATTACTTATATTTCGGGTGATGTCTGATCTCATGTCCGGTTTATTTGTCATTTGTCGAAAATACTGCTAATTGTTTCTATTGTGTGAATCATCCTATTTAATAATATTTCTTTGTAAAGCAATATATGAATATAAAAACTCAGAAGATATAACTCTGCCATGTCTTTTTTCATGACGATATAGCGCTGAAAAATTATTCCCCTTTGTATAATAAATTGACTGTACAAATACTTATCCTTATTAACAGTATTTATTGAATTCCCGGAGACCAGCATATAAGAATGAATCTGCCCGATATCGATACCATAACCCTGCAGCAGATAACTGAAGATGTACTGTTCGTGCAGTACAATGGCAGCCTCACGCCATTTAATGTGACCGAAGGGCTCCTTGTGCTGCCGAAACAGGGGAGGAACCGCACCTCAATAGCCCTTGACGTGAATATGCCGCCGGATGTGGTTGCCGCGCTCCGGGATGCCTTCGGCCCTTTCAGCGATTATATCTGTACTTCCGGGAGGCCGGCCCATATCACGCACCTTCACGCGTGGGAAAGCGCCGGCACGGTGGTCCATGCGCCGAAACCGGAATGCGAAGGCATCATTGAAATGAAAAAGGCCTACAAAGGGCTGGGGTTCAGCGAAGGGATGAAGTTTTCTCAGTTCCGAAACGCCATGGATTCACTCGGATATCAACCCCCCAAATCCGTTGTGCCGTACCGTCCCGGCAACATTTTCCGGTTTGACAACCTCGTGGTGGGGACCATGCCCTTCAGGGGAAGTTCACCTTCACATGTCGGGCTCATGCTGGTGAATGAACGTATCTTCCACATCGGGACACTGGGATGCGACAATGAGCGCCCTGTATGCGGCGGTATCGGGCCGGTTTGCGGATACCGGGGATGCGACGTGCCGAAGTACGGCCGGGACATCGATTTTCTGAAAATAGTGTTTCTGGATCATGCTGACTTTCTTACCGGTACCGGAACTTCCCTCGCTGCGCGTCCTGATATCGCCCCCTTCGAATATATGACGGCAAAACTTGAAGGCGCACATGATAGTATACTCGCGGCATACAATGAAGTACGCAGAAAGCAGAAGTCCCTGAAAAAGCAGATCCTTATGTTCCTCGAACAGGAACTGCTTTTCCCCCGCGGCAATATGCCGGATGAGCATCGCGGTCTGTATGAATCCCTTGAATACTGGACCATCCGGAACCACCTCGGATTATAAAACGCGGCGCAATGTCCCCGATGTGACTTCCTCTTGACAACCCTTCCCGGAAGTTTATAATGCAGTAACAGTTACCAGCAGGAGGGGGCCATGAGTATCCTGAAAGATATTGTAGATGATGTGAGAAATGAAGAATATGTTTATATCCAGACCCATAACTTTCCGGACCATGACGCTGTCGCTTCGGCTTTCGGGCTGCAGTATCTTCTGCGGCAGTTCGGGAAAGCGTCCCACATCATTTATGAGGGCGATATTCAGCGTGACTCCCTGAATAAAATGATCGAGGACCTGAATATTCATATCCGCCATAATGAAGAGCATCGCCTTACTGAAAACCACAAGATCATCATCGTTGACGGATGCAAGGGCAATAAAAATGTCACTGACCTTATCGGTGACGAGATCGCCGTTATCGATCACCATGAAGTGACTGCTACTGAGGATGTCCGGTTTGTCGATATCCGGCCTGAATATGGCGCATGTTCTTCTATTATATATGATTATTTCAGGGAGTATAATCTATCGGTTCCCCGTGATAT
>JAKQCH010000498.1 GCA_029573825.1 Spirochaetota bacterium
CGTGTAAAAAATGTCCCTCCCATTGCTACAGGCCGGAGTATCGCGAAAAGATAAGAAAGGTAATGAAGTATTCAGGAATGCAGTGCATAAAGAAGGGACGGGTATCGCTGCTGAAAAAATATTTTTTCTGATGCAAGTAGCTGCAATGAAAAACTGCCGGCCTGTGCCTGGTTTAAAAAAAATTTGCAAATGTATGATGCTGTTACGGGAAAACTTCGTTTTTCTCTATGACATGTCAATGTTTCTTTCCGCGACTGCCGGTATGGTGTCCCCGCGGTGTTTGAGCGAATGGCGGGTCTGATGGGGTACTCCGCGCAGGAATCCCGGATGATGAAACTGGCGGGATATCTCCACGATCTTGGAAAACCTGCGTGGCCTTCTGAAATATCCTATTTATTTATTTCATCGGGGAGGGGATATGATCCGTCCTCCCGGTGAACTTCATTTCCCACGAGTGCCGGATTGAACGCGCACACCAGGCGCATGTCCCGCGTTGCCCGGAGCAGGTGGCGGTCATGCCGGTTAAGAGCGTACATTGTGCCGGGCCGGATCGGAAAAATTTTCCCGTCATCCGTTGTCTCAACTTCACCCTCCCCCTCAATGCAGTATACCGCTTCATAGTGGTTCTTGTACCATATCTCCGTTTCCGTCCCGCCGAAAATAACTGTTTCATGAAATGAGAATCCCATGCCGTCATCAGCAAGGACAAGCCGCCTGCTGACCCAGTTTCTGTTTTCAGCAAATACCTCCCGTTCAGAACCCCTGATCTCTTCGATGGTACGGACAATCATAGCTCTTCTCCCTTGATGACAGATTCGCGGTGATCGAGGACTGCCCTGATTGATTCATCAATAATATTCAGTCCCTCCCGGAGCAGGTCCTCCTCAATGACGAGGGGAGGCAGAAATTTGAGTACGTCATCTTTCGCGCCGGCAAGCTCGATGATGAGGCCGCGTCCGAATGCTTCGCTGGATACGTCACTGCAGAAGCCCCTCATGGGAACATGCAGTCCGTATATCATCCCGTAACCCCTGACGTCGGCGTTCAGCTCGGGATATTTATCAACGAGTTTTGTAAGCTCTTCTTCGAGTATCCGGCCCTTATAGGCAACAGCCTCGGCGAGGTTGGTGTTTTCCCAGTAACTCAGAAGCTGTGTTGACGCGACAAAGGCGAGGTTGTTTCCCCTGAAGGTGCCGGTGTGCTCCCCCGGCCGCCACTGGTCAAGCTCAGGCTTTATGAGTACCAGGGCAAGGGGGAGGCCGCCGCCTATCGATTTTGACATGGTGATGACGTCGGGGTTTATCCCGGCGCGTTCGAAGCTGAAAAAGTTTCCGGTCCGCCCGTTTCCCACCTGAATGTCGTCGACTATGAGGAGTATGTCGTAATCCCTGCAAATCTTTTCAATGTCCTGAAGCCATTTCACGCTTGCCACATTGACGCCGCCTTCGGCCTGGATCGTTTCAAGAATAATGGCAGCGGGGAGATCGACGCCGCTGCTCGAGTCTTCAAGGAATTTCCGCAGATAGTCGGCAGTGTTGACAGCCTCACCGAAATATCCGTCATAGGGCATAAAGGTCACGTTCTGGCGGTTGATAAAGGCCTCGTCGCGGTAGAAGGAGTTTCCCGTTACCGACATTGATCCCATGGTAAGGCCGTGAAATCCGTTGGTGAAGGATATTACGTTTGAACGCCCTTTCACCATGCGCACAAGCTTCAGCGCTGTTTCCACGGCATTCGTGCCAGTGGGCCCGGTGAACTGGACTTTATATTCCATGTTCCGGGGGGAGAGGATGGTGTTGTAAAATGTTTCAAGGAATTCTTTTTTTGCCGAAGTAGCCTTGTCAAGTCCATGGATAATTCCGTCGCTCTTGATATATTCGATGAGCGCTTCACTTGCCTTCGGATTGTTATGGCCGTAGTTGATAACTCCGGCTCCTGCGAAGAAATCAATGAATTCCTTACCCTGTTCATCATACAGGTGCGAGCCTTTTGCTGTGGTAAAAACCGTCGGGAAATGACGGACATAACTTCTCACCTGCGATTCAATTTGTTCAAATATTCTCATACTTCCTCCTGTGGATTGCTATAGTTAAATTTATTTAGTGGTCCGATTGTAAACAGAACTTCCTCTTCATGTGAACCCGATCCGAACATCATAGCGGGAAAACAAACAGTGGTACGGCAGGGAGCATTATGCTTTTCCGCGACATGGCGGAACAGGGATTCCGATGCCGTATTTGATGGCGTAACGGTTGTTTCGATGTATGCGACAGGCCCTGTTTCGGGACGGGCTAATATGTGCCCGATCATCTTTGTCGCAAGTCCACATTTTCTGGCGTTCTCATGTACTGCCACCTGCCAGATGAAAAGAGTATCATTTCGGGAAGGCGGTATGTAGGCGGAAATGAAACCTGCTATTCCGTTATCGTTTTCCGCGATAACAGAGGTGTCTCCGAAGTGGAGGCTGATCAGCAGATAGCAGTACAGTGAATTCAGGTCAAGGGGTGGTGATGATTTAATCAAATTGTAAATGCTGCTGCCGTCCCGGGGGGTCGGCTTTCTCATGGTAATTAAATTTTTTCCGATGTTCAGTGTAACCTCCCCTGTTGTTGTGCTGATGCGCTGCTTCCGTTGTCATGGCATAGCTTTAACCCGCCCGCAGGAATTATAAACTTTGCTTCGGGATTCATCACTATGAGTGTATTATTCTGGTGAACAGCGTGCCGGTTTGATCCGGTATCTATAATATATCGTAATTTATAATTTCTATCAACAAAAAAATAATATTAGACATATATTATGATATGTACAAAAATATGGAATAATTAATGTAATTTAGATTGATATGTATTGTTTTTGCGGATAAAGAAATTTTTAAAATGAAAAGTGTTCATTTTATTGACAATATATGTAATTCGATAACAATTGTTTCCGGCAGGAATTAGATTTTTGTCGGAATATTTATTACAGGAAGGTGTTGGATGAAGAAAGGAATTCTAATTATGTTTGTCGCGGCAGGGCTTGTTTCCTGTGGCGCGTCGACGAATCCTCAGCTCAAGGCGAAAATCGGGGGTATTTTCTCACAGAGCAGCAGTTCGAAAAATTACGGGACTTCACGCCGTTTCGTGTCCCCCATGCGTTATGCAGTGGGGCAATATGTTGTGCATGGTGTTACTGAAGATGACGGAACCCGTTCAATTTCCAAAACGGCGGTTGTGGGGAGAGACGGAAGCGCCTATGTTCTTGAATTTTCAAATTTGACGGAATCCAAAGAATCTGTATCACAGCTCTGTATTGACGGATTGGACAAGGCCGCGAGATCAGGAAATACTGATGATATCGATATCCGCTGGATCAAGGTGAAAGGCGAGGATGGAAAAGTCCAGAAACTTGAGGGCCCGATGATATATATGATGCGTGCCATGTATAAAAACACCCTGCGCAGTGTTAATGTGAAGGTCGGTACATATACGAATGGCGGCGTGGTGAGGGTCCCGGCGGGGATTTTCGGCGGGACCAATGTGGTGAATGCGGAAGTTGTTGTCCTCGGCAGCACGTACCGGTCAAAGGCGTGGTATCATTCTTCTGTGCCTATCAATGGCATGGTGAAGTCTGTTACGGATGATAATGAACAGACCATGGAGCTTCTCGATTTCGGGACCAGGGGAGCTGCTGCGCAGATACAATAGCTGAAAAAAGATAAGGGGCGCCCCGGGGGCTCCCCTTATCTTTCTAATTTTTGCTGCTGATGAAAATCTTATGCAATTTTATTGCTTCTTCTCCAGATATTGTTTTTCTCCGCCTCTTTAATCAGATCATCCCTGAAATCGGGGTGCGCGATTGAAATGAGTTTTTCAGCCCGCATCCAGAGAGGGGAGAGTTTCAGATTTACGCACCCGTACTCAGTGGCGATGAATTGTGTTGTCTGCCGGGGAACAGTAACGGAAGTTCCCGGCTTGAAGAAGGGAACGACCCGTGAAATCATGGTTCCGTCCGGAAGGGTGTATGTCGAAGGAATACAGATAAAACTCTTTCCCCCCTTCGACCAGAATGACCCGAGAACAAAGTCCAGCATGCCGCCGTTGCCGGAAATCTGCTGAAACCCGTTACTCTCCGCATTGACCTGTCCCATGAGATCGACTTCAATTGCTGAATTGATTGAAACAAAATCATTGATTGACTTGATCACATTGAAGTTGTTGGCGTACCCTACATTATATGAAGCGAGGGCGGGATTATTGTGGATCCAGTCATACAGTTTTTTGCTTCCCAGGGCGAAGGTGTACACTGTTTTCCAGCGGTCGATGTCCTTTCTGGAGTTATTCAGCCTTCCGGAAAGTTCCATCTCCATGAACGCGTCAACGAGCATTTCCGTGTGTCCGCTGAGGTTCTTCAGGTCGCTCTGGGCGATCATGTGTCCAAGGGTGTTGGGCATCCCGCCGATCCCGAGCTGGATACAGCAGCCGTCATAGAGATATTTGAAAACATGTTCGGCGATCTTTTTCTCAACATCAGATGCTTCAATATTCGGAAGCTCAAAAAGCGGTTCATGATCGCCTTCAACGATGTAGTCTATTTTCGAAACATGAATGGATTCTCTTGCCCCGCCAAGAGCGACAGGCATGTTTTTGTTGACTTCAACTATTACCTTGTGCGCTTTGCACCACCCTAACATGCATGCGTTGTTGATGCCGAAGTTGAAGTATCCGTTTTCGTCCATCGGGGCGACGCGCATTATGTGGACGTCCTGAAGACGGATCCCTGTTTTATGGGGATCATACTCGTACAGGTCGCCCCGGAGGTGTTCTGTCTGCCAGTCTGTTTCGCCGAAGTGAAGAGGGGCATAGGATACCCTGTCAGGATACTGCATTTTCATGATCCGGGTGAGGAGAGAAAAATGAAAGTCGTTGTACGAAAAGGCCTCTGGTGGTGTCCTGTGTCAGCACTTCCGGGATCGGCGGTATCGTAACCGCACCGTACACATGCACGTCTTTCAGCTCGTCTTTTCTTTTTGCGAGAGCGATATCACACGCAACTGGTTTTCCATTGAAGAAGGCATAGGTTATCCAGTCCCCTGATTTTATACATCGAACCGCTTCATCCGCCGTACAGAGTTTTTCTTTGTACTGCTGCCATACATCCTTATTCTGATAAGTCATAAAATCCCCCATTTAATAAATCTATGATAACAAGCAATTCCCTTGCGTTGCTTATTCCACGCTGTCTGATATCCGATAAAATATACTGCATGCTCCTGGTATTTCTTAAGCAGTGAAGGATAACGCTATTCCGGTGTTATTTTTCCACGAGTGCTTTCACAAGAAGGTCTTCTGTATATTGAAGAACCGGCTTAAGATACCTGCTTATCCCCTTTTTTCCCCACTTGTTCTGTTCGACCTGTACAATACCCCAAAATGCACCCCAGGCAAAATCGGTAGTATGAAACACGTCTACTTTCTTAAACAATCCTTCTTCTATCGCGGTATGTACTATCTGGTTTCCCTCCTGAAAACATTTAATTCCCCATTCCTTAATTATCGCGGCGGCTTTTTTGTTCATCTCGCGGGTAGCTTCAACCTGAAGAAAAATGTTGAAGAGCCTGAACATGTCCTGGTCCTGTTCAAAGGTTTCGTAATATACATTGAAAACATCGTGAATAATATCTTTCCCCGAATTGTAGCCGCCTTTTTCCACAAACATCCGGATGGATTCAAGTCTGGTGGCGAGGTATTCAATCAGCGGGGAGACCATGCTCACAAAGAGTTCATCCTTTGTTTTGAAATACTGATAGATTGTGGGTTTTGTTATTCCTGCCTCGGCCGCGATATCCTCCATTGTGGCGCCGGAATAATTTTTTATCAGCATCACCCGCTGTGCCGCCTGGAGTATTTCCTGAATTCGCCGCTCCTTCTCGCGTTGCAGCCTTTTTTCTATTGCCGGATTTCTCTGCATGTTCACCACCTTCCCGGTAAGACCTGTACAAAAGATATGGTAAAAAGTCAATCATAAATTAACCATTAGTATAAAAGGTTTACTAAGGGTTAAATGTAAAAAAGCGGAACGGGAAATTAATTGTGTGTTGAATTAAAAACAGGTTCCGGCTACATTTTACTTTAATAACATAGACTATTGGTGGAGCGGGAGAGTATATGGAAGAAATGGATCAGTATTTACAGCCAACTTATTATATCGATTGTGATAATGAGCAGATAACACACATGGCCGGATACCTCACCTCCGGATGCAGCAGCATGAAGGAAAAGGCCGTCCGCCTGTTTTATTATGTTCGTGATGAAATTCCATATAATCTGTATATGATCTCTGTTTTCAGCGAGGATTTTATTGCCTCACGTGTTCTTCAGTGGGGAAAGGGATATTGTGTCCAGAAAGCGGTGCTTCTGGCGGCTCTTGGAAGGGCCAGCGGCATACCGAGCCGCCTTTCTTTCGCGGCTATCAGGAACCACACGATACCGGAAAATATACGTGCCCTGACGGGGGATAATATTTTCCCGAGGCACGGGTATAATGAATTTTTGATCGATGGAACATGGGTGAGCGCCGCGGCAACATTCGACAGGGCGCTTTGCGGGAAGAGAGGACTTCCCGCTGTTGAATTTAACGGTGTTGAGAATGCGTACCTCCCGTCAACAGATGCCGGTGGAAATCCCTACATCGAATATGTTGAAAAGTACGGGCATTATGCTGATTTGCCGTTCGACTGGATCCGCGAGAAAGTATCAAAAAAGGTCGGTAATGAAAAAAGGCCCTGGCTTTCAAAAGCTGATATGCCGAAATTATGAAACCGAAGTCTGATCATCCTTCAAAATAAGAAGTGCACACTTTCGCGCCGCAGTTCTTATTGGATTTTGTGCATGCTCCGGACAGTTGTCAAAGGCGGTCCTCGTAGCGGCGCGGCGCTATGGCTGCGTGTACATGGTTGATCATGGTGATGTAGTCAAACACCGGCAGTCCTGTGGCCTCATGGACCGCGGCCGCGTACGGGGGGAGGCAGCTGCATTCAAGCAAAATGGCCCCCGTGTCGGGATGTTCTGCAATGAGTGAACGCGCCGCATCGGTCATTTCCTTCCGGACCTTTTCCGTGTCCAGAGTCCCTGTTTCCCTGATAAACGTGTCGTTGAATGCGGGATAGTTCTGCATTCCGTGAACAACGAGCCTTCCGGTATCGCGGATACCGGCGGCTTCAAGCAGCGAGTCGTCAAGGCTTTCCGAATTGGCGCAGATAATTCCCGCTTTCTTTTCATCCGGCAATATAGAAAGGATGAAGGGGAGCTGCAGCAGGCTTGAGAGGAATACCGGCACAGAAACGGATTGCGTCACCTTCTGCTGGTGGAGTATCATGTATCCGCAGTCACCGGTAATGGCCTTCACACCTTCGCGTTCGAGTTCTTTTGCGGCTTCGATGATGGAGTCAAGCACTGAACCCGCTTTTTTAAGGGCCATGGTTACGGTGAAGCCTTCAACACGTTGATATCGTACCGGGAAGGGAAAAGTGGCGGCATTCCCCACGTCACCGTGAATGAAAGGGGTGAAGGTGTCCAGCATGAGAATGCCGATTGCCTCACCGTAACTGGTCTGGCCTTTTTTCGCATGAATAATCATTGCCTGCTATCCAATAATGTCCTTTTTGAATTCCTCAAAACCGTATGATTCGATCACTGCTCCAAGACGTTTTTTCCCTTCCGCGTTCTCTTTATACCATGTAATGATGCGGTCGGTCAGCGCAAGGGCCTCGTCGTCCGAAAGGTCCCTTGTGAGCTCCTGTGAAAGGCGGGGCTTCACACCGCCGTTTCCCCCGACAAAAAGGCGCCAGCCGCTTTTCATTCCCACAAGGCCGATCTCCTTGATGCAGGATTCGGCGCACTGGTTGGGGCACCCGCTCACGCCCATCTTGAATTTATTCGGGGTCTCAAGTCCGTGATAT
>JAKQCH010000499.1 GCA_029573825.1 Spirochaetota bacterium
TATTTTGCGTATGATGCAAAAAAATCAGGCGGCATTACAGTTTCCCACCTCCGTTTCGGCAACAGCCCAATCCGGTCAACATATCTTATCATCCGCCCGAATTTTGTAGCATGTCATGTACCCGCATATATCTATAAATATGACATGCTTGAAGGGCTTCAGAAAGGCGGAACATTTCTTTTAAACAGCATGTGGGATGTTGAAGAAACCAAGAGAAGAATTCCTGACCGAATGAAGAAAATACTGGCGGAATGCGAAATATCTTTCTACATCATCAACGCCACGAAGATTGCTGAAGAAATCGGTCTTGGAACTCGGACAAATACTATTATGCAGGCGGCATTCTTCAAATTATCAAACGTCATCCCCTATGAGCAGTCTGAAAAACAGATGAAGGAGGCAATTAAAAAATCATACGGGAAAAAAGGCGATGATATCGTAAAAATGAATTATTCCGCAATTGACCGCGGTGGGGAAGATATTGTTAAGATCGAAATCCCGGAAGAGTGGAAATCCATCAAACCACGGGAAGATGAAGACGAATCTCCGACAATGGCATTCGTAAAAAAAATTGCAAACCCCATCAACAGGCAGGAGGGGGATCTTCTGCCGGTAAGCGCATTTGTTGATATCGCTGATGGTACAATACCTCCGGGAACCGCAGCATACGAAAAACGCGGCATCGCCGTAAATGTTCCGGAATGGCAGCCGGACAACTGTATTCAGTGCAATCAGTGTGCGTATGTATGTCCTCATGCGGTTATACGGCCATTTCTTCTTGATGAAAATGAAGCATCAAAAATTCCCGCTGGAACAAAACTCCTTGATGCAACAGGTAAAGGTCTCGAAAACTATAAGTTCAGGATACAGGTAAGTGTTCTTGACTGTACAGGGTGCGGAAACTGTGCTGATGTGTGCCCTGCAAAACAAAAGGCGCTTATCATGAAGCCCCTTGATTCCCAGATCGATGAAGCTGAACGATGGGAATTCATGCATCACAATGTTTCCTACAAGAATAATCTCATGTCAAAAACTTCGGTAAAAGGAAGTCAGTTTTCCCGCCCATTGTTTGAATTTTCCGGTGCATGTGCGGGCTGCGGTGAAACACCTTATATAAAACTGATCACCCAGCTTTTTGGTGACAGGATGATGATCGCGAATGCAACCGGTTGTTCATCAATTTATGGAGGCACTGCTCCTTCCACTCCCTACTGCATTAATGATGCCGGCAGGGGGCCTGCATGGGCAAGTTCACTATTTGAGGATTGTGCTGAATTCGGATATGGCATGTATCTTGGAATTGAACAAATGAAAACACGCATCGTTGATCTTGCGAAAGCATGTATTAATGGCAACTCCTCTCAGGAATTAAATAATCTTCTCACCGAATGGCTTGATAATAAAGAAGATGGTGAGAAAACAAAGGAAATATCCAACAGGCTTATCCCGCTTCTGGAAAAATCAGATGCCGGAGAGGCACGTGAAATACTGAAATTGAAAAAGTATTTGATAAAATCATCGGTATGGGCGTTCGGTGGTGACGGCTGGGCGTATGATATCGGCTATGGCGGACTCGATCATGTCCTGGCATCAGGTGATGATATAAATATCCTTGTACTGGATACCGAAGTTTATTCAAATACCGGAGGACAATCATCAAAGTCAACACCTCTTGCCGCTGTGGCAAAATTTGCGGCTGCCGGCAAACGCATACGGAAGAAAGACCTCGGGATGATGGCAATGAGTTATGGATATGTATATGTTGCCCAGATAGCTATGGGAGCAAGTCAGGCACAGTGTATCAGAGCGATATCTGAAGCTGAAGCATATCCCGGGCCGTCACTT
>JAKQCH010000521.1 GCA_029573825.1 Spirochaetota bacterium
CCCTTGAAGGGGAAAAGAAGGACCAGTGCATGGACCATGCCCGCTATGTGGTGCGTTTTATTAAAGAGCTCCTTTTCCCGATGCACGGAATTCCGGTACACTGACCGGGTTACTCTGGTCCGGACATGGAAAATTTAAAATAAAAAAGTACAAGGAAACTTCCCGATGAGAAAAACAGCCATTATTGCCGCTATCACAGCCCTCACCATTCTGGGAGCAATGCCGCCTTCCGCAGCGGAGAACAGCAGCCCCCTGACACCTGGCCTTGACTTCATTCTTCCCGATGTCGCCACGTTTAAAACGCAGAACAAACTCACGGTTTATTACATCAAAGACGAGCTTCCCATGATCACCGTGACCGCAGCCGTGGGATTCGGTAAACTCTATGAGAAAAAACACAACGCGGGAATTTCCTCGCTCCTCGCGAAAACACTTTCCCTTTCCGGTTCGAAGAAATATCCCGGAGGGAAGCTCCACGAAAAAATTGAATTCATCGGCGGCAGGATCGGCATCACCTCCTTGTGGGAACAGACCTACATCTCGCTCACGGTACTTGAACGCCATGCTGAAACGGCAATGGATATTCTGGGAAGCATCCTCACAGAGCCGAACCTCGATACCCGCTATATCGAAAATGCCCGTGCGCTGATTATTGAAGGGATCAAAAGAAAAATGGACCAGCCCCAGCTGATGGCATTCGACAAGATCCGGGAAATTATCTTTAACGGTGACGGGTACGGCGCCACGGAAACCATTGACACGGTGAAATCCATATCGCCCCGTGATCTTGAAAACGTGGTCTCCGGATATTTCACCGCAGCCAATACCGCCCTGGGCATCTCGGCCCCCTTCGGCATTGAAACAGCGAAGTCACTCATCACCAGCCGTCTTGGCGCGATGCAACAGGGCTCACTGCAGGCATATTCCGTGAACAGCACTATCCTCAGAAAACGCATTCGGGAACAGGGGAACAATATCTACCTCCTCCCGAAAGATGTCCCCCAGGCGACTATTGCCATGGGGACCCTCGCGCCTTCACTTCACGACGAAGGGTTCTTTCCCCTCATGGTGATGAATTACATTCTCGGCGAAGGCTCCTTCAATTCCCGGCTCATGCAGGAAATACGTGTGAAGAGGGGACTCTCCTACTCCACGGGTTCCGTGATGCGGTCCCGGAAGGAAACAGGCCTTTTTCTCGCGTACGCCCAGACAAAGACAGAACTGGCAGATACAACATTCTCAATAATGGTAGACAACATCCGAAAGATGGAAAAGGAGCCCGTCACCGCGGAAGAGCTTTCATGGACCAATGAGTCTCTGAAAAACAGCTATGTATTTGAGTTTAATACCACCGGCAACATGTTAGGGAAATTCATGTATCTCCACTACAACGGGCTGGAGAAAAATTCCCTCAATACCTATCTCGAAAAAATCAGCCGCGTAACTCCTGAAAGCATTATCTCATACAGCAATGTATTACTGAAAGACGGGCTGATAAAAGTGGTGGTGGGGAAAAAAGAGATGGCGGAGAAGCTCAGGCAGTTCGGAAACGTGGTGATCCTTGAATGATTAAAAGTTACCTTCGTTATAAATAAAGCTTTCAAGCTTTTTGCATCCTGAAAGCATCATGTTGATTTCAGAGATGGTGTTGCTTATTGAGGTCTTGCCGTCCTGCAGTATCTTTTCCTCATTGTACGATATTTTACCGGCATGCTTTTCCTCATATTCACTGAGAAAGTCCTTCAACTCGTTCAGTGTGGTCTTCAGGGAGCGGTACAGATTCCGGATAGAGAAATACATTTCAGAAAGATAAATGAAACGCATTTTCCTTGAATCCGTGTCAAGGGCGTCCACAATGTTTTTGCTCCTCGTGTCAAGCTTGGCCACATAATATACAATTGACCGCGGATAGCTGACCAGCTCCTTATGGGAGTTCAGCATTGCATCAATTCTCTGCACTCCGTCAAGATCAATATTCCGGAACACATCAATCAGATATGTGGAACCCATTTTATCATTCGCAGGAACAATATTTGAATTTTTTACATTCATTATTATCCCGTTCAGACGGCTCTTGTGACTTTCCATAATAGCAATGGCTTTCGAAATGAAATAGTCCGGGCTCCACTCATCATCATTCTCCACTGCCGGGGCAGCGGCCTTTTCTTCCGATTCATCCCCGGCCGGCGCCTCTTCATACCCGGCCGTCATTCCGGCCACCGCATCCTGCTCCGCAGAACTGATTTCGTCATCATCAACTTCAATTTCTTTCGTATCGTCATGGGGAGCTGTCTGCGTGTTATGCTCCTTTCTCTTCAGCACCTGCTGGCTGTAATACCCTGCGCCGCGGGCGAGTGTCCGGATTATTTTTATTATTTCAATCTTCTTTTCAACCCGGTTATACTTCAGACCGAACATGTTCCCCTTCACGTCAATATATCTGTTGCGAAGGTCATATACGGATACCTTGGAAAGATCAATCTGTGAGATATCATTGATCCTGATAAATCTGGTTTTCATAGATGCCTACATATCGCCGGCGTTAAGACCGTCAATCAGCGTATTAAATTCAACGGCGATGTAGGAATCCCCTTTCGCCTTTGTATTTGCGAATCGCATCGCCACTTCTGAAGGATTATTTTTCAGGAGGCCGGTCCGTATTACCATTCCCCGGATATTATATGACTGCCGTTTAGTGGAGAATTTCAGGTTAATGGGAACATTGATTCCCACACGGGAGTTGGTGACAAAAAAGACACCTCCGATACTCATATCAAGAATTACACCCTTACCTTTTATGGGAACTGTCGTTTCAGTATCAATCTCGTCCGGATCGCCTTCATAGTATTCAAAATCCATTTTTATGGTACAGGGGAACCGCTGATATCGTCTTTTTTCATCCATGCTGTTATCTGCCTTTGGGGAAGTTTCTCTCAGAGCATACCTACCGTACAATTAAGCCATTGTCAAGTACTGTTTTTCCTGTGCCGCCAATTATTCGGGACGCTGCCAGGTGACGCACAAAATATACGGCACCAACAGGATTACGGTGTATGTGTTGTCCGATTATGGGCGCAAATACAGCACAGGTAGGCAATTATGCTTTTTTATATTAAGGACATGTTAAATAACAGAGGAATTCCATACTATTCCATGAATCCTGTTTGACGTTTGCTATTATTTTTTTTAAGTAAATGAACAGTGAAACTCATTTGGCACCATTTTATCCTCCGGCAGGGACAGGTATGAACGAAACCACGAAATTCATCTTCATCACAGGAGGGGTGTGTTCATCCCTTGGAAAAGGAATATCCACCGCCTCCCTCGGAATGCTTCTTGAGGGACACGGATATACCCTGTCTGTTATCAAGATGGACCCCTACATCAATATCGACCCCGGAACAATGAGCCCCTTTCAGCACGGTGAAGTTTATGTCACAGAGGACGGTGCTGAAACCGACCTTGACCTTGGATACTACGAACGTTTTACCAATGCGAAATTAACAAAAAAAAATTCTGTAAGCACCGGTCAGATTTATCACGAGGTAATTACGCGGGAACGCCGCGGGGACTATCTCGGCAAGACGGTGCAGGTAATTCCGCATATCACCAACGAGATAAAAAAACGACTCTTCGATGTGGCGAACAGCGAAGACATTGATTTCCTCCTTGTGGAAATCGGCGGCACCGTGGGTGATATTGAATCGATACCCTTCATTGAGGCTATCCGCCAGATACGTCATGAATTGGGTCGATCGCGGGTCCTGAATGTTCACCTCACCCTTGTGCCTTCAATCACCGTCGCCGGGGAGCAGAAATCCAAGCCCACGCAGCACTCCGTGAAGGAGCTGATGGAACTGGGAATCATACCGGACATTCTGCTCTGCAGGTCGAACAGGGTCCTCCCGGAGGATATCCGGAGCAAAATATCCCTCTTCTGCAACCTTCCTGAAGAAAATGTTATATCCGCAGTGGATATCATGGATTCAATTTATGAAATTCCGGACATGCTCCATGATAACGGATACGATACTACCGTACTCAAACACTTCGGCCTTAAAACAGGGGCGCTGAAAATTCCGGAATGGAAAAAATTTATCACCACCCTCAGAAACCCGAAGAAGAAAGTCCGTATTGCCGTTGTAGGAAAATATATCTCCCTTCAGGATGCCTACCGCTCCATTTACGAGGCCCTTATCCACGGTGCTGTTGCGAATGACGCGGAACTTGATATTGTACGTATTGACTCCGAAGAAGATATCGAAAAAAAATACAAGGGGAACGCAAAGGCGCTTTTCACAAAGGAAAAAATAAACGGGATACTTATTCCCGGGGGCTTCGGGAACAGAGGCGTTGAAGGTAAAATCGCAGCAATCCATTTTGCCAGAAATGAAGGAATACCCCTTTTCGGTATCTGCCTCGGACTTCAGACAACTGTTATTGAATTCGCGCGGAATGTTTGCGGCATAAAAGATGCCAATTCCAGGGAATTTAATCCCACAACAAAAAATCCTGTAATATCCCTTCTTGAAGAGCAGGAAATTGTGGAATACAAGGGAGGCACCATGCGGCTCGGCGCCTATCAGTGCAATTTCCTTGAAGGATCAAAGGTGCATGCAATTTACAAACAGCCTTCCGCAATGGAGCGGCACCGTCACCGGTTTGAAGTAACACTGAAATTCCGCAGCACCCTGGAAGAAAACGGGCTTATCTGCAGCGGTATCAACCCCCAGACCGGTCTCGTGGAAGTTATTGAACTGGGTACCCATCCCTGGTTTATCTGCACACAGTATCATCCGGAATTCAAATCAAAACCGACAAAGCCGCACCCCCTCTTCGCTGATTTCATTCGCGCGTCAATTAACGTGAAAAAATAATACCACTGTTCTCTCAATACCGCCGAGAAATTATTGATTTTTTTCGGCGGGGATAGTATATTAATTATTAATTGCTTTACTAACCTGCGTTGCAATATTAATTATTAAGGAGGGGGATAGAAATTTATAGGAACAAAAACTCACTATTAAGAGTTTTGAACAATCTGATGCGAACACCTGCAAGGTACTAATAATAGAGATTTAATCAAAGAACAGGTGGAGAATGGCGGTTTCGATAAAATTAGGATTAAAGCAATCACAGAAATTAGCACTAACACAGTCTCTGCGTCAATCAATTGAGTTATTGCAGCTTTCTACCCTGGAACTATCCCAGCGAATATCCAATGAACTGTTAGAAAATCCTGTACTTGAAGAGGAAAACGTATCGCTGCAGCCCTCGATCAGCCTTGATGAAGGGAACCTGATTGGGCAGATAAATCAGGAACTGAGCGGCGAAAAAGAGTCCTATTCTGCCGAAGGAAACGAACAGCTCGCCTACAGCGACCCCCCCGACAGCGGTTATTCATCATCAAAAGCAGAAGACAGAAAACGTGATTTTATCGAAAATACCGTCGCGTACCAGGAGTCGTTAAAAGAACATCTCTTATGGCAGGCCCGTCTCAGCGCAGTGAATAACACGGAACTTTCAGTTTTGGAAAATATTATTACTTCCATTGATGATAATGGTTTTCTTATCCAAAGCATTGAGGAAATTGCACAGGAAAACAACACCTCCACGGCTACGATTGAGAGATTGATGGCCCAGATACATGAATTTGATCCCATCGGATGCGGTGTCCATTCAATTCAGGAATCCCTGTTTGTTCAGGCCATTTATTTCTTTCCGGAGGATGAAATTCTGCGGTCGCTCCTGGAACATCATTTCGTGGACCTGGAAAAGCTGAACTACGAAAAAATAGCAAAAACCCTCAACATCTCTGAAGCAGATGTAATTGAAACCAGCAAAAAAATACAGAACCTGGACCCCTTTCCCGGAAGACAGTACTCCCAGAAAAATGCTCGTTATATCACCCCTGATATTGAAGTTCAGTATGTTGACGGGGAAATAATAATTACCATGAACGACGAATGGGTTCCTGCCATCACGATTAATTCCTATTATTTGGATCTTTTGCGGAAAAAAAGCATTGAAAAAAACATACGGGATTATATTCAGGACAAAGTCCAGTCAGCCAGATACCTGATTAAAAGTATCACCGGCAGGCGGAACACAATCATTAAGGTAGTCAATGCAATAATGGAGCGCCAGACAGACTTCCTTGCCAGGGGCCCCGGTCACCTTAAACCCCTTGTCCATACTGATATTGCGCAGCAGGTGGGCATGCATGAATCAACAATCAGCAGGGTTACAAGCAATAAGTTTGTTCAGACGTGCTGGGGGGTTTTTGAGCTCAAGTATTTCTTCGTTTCCAGAATAAAATCCACTGATACGGAAGACCGCTCATCTGACGAGGTGATGAACCTGATTAAGGATATTATTGCCGCGGAAAACCCGGAAAATCCTTTCAGTGATGAGGAAATACTTGCAAGGCTCAACCGGGCGGGTATTGATATAGCCCGCAGAACCATTGCAAAATACAGGGGTATTCTCAATATACCCCCATCAAATAAGCGAAAAAAATTAAATATGATTAAAACCAAGGGGAGCCTATGAATATCAACATTACCGGAAGACGTATGGAAATGTCTTCAAACCTTCAGGATCATGCAAGAAAAAAGATTAAAAAGCTGGAAAGATATTTTGACCAGCTCATTGACGCACACCTGATTATGTATATTGACAAACTTGATCATGGCGCGGAACTGATAATCAATGGCGACGGTGTTCAGTTCTACGGCGCTGAAAAATCAGGCGACATGTATTCATCCATTGACCTCCTTATGGATAAAATGGAAAAACAGATAGTCAAGTACAAGGAAAAACACAGTGAGCACAAAGCGACACCCCTGGGGGAATTGAGCACGGTTGAGTTAGAAGAGGAAAGCGGAAAAGAGCTTTTGCTGAACCAGGTCAGCAACAAACCCATTGACGGTGTGGAAGCATTTCTGGAAATGAAAATCGACAAAAGGGATTTTATCCTTTTTAAAAAGGGTGTCAACGAGGTAAAAAAAGACACGACGGACTATTTTAATAAAAATTATTCAGTCATATACAAGACAGCAGACGGATATAAAATGCTGGAAATACCCTTTGAAATGATCAGGGAAAACAATTTCGAAACAGAAAATTTTATTGTTTATGATCTGCTGGTTCATGATGATTCACTTTCAAATCCGAAAATTGAATTCAGAAAAAACAGCGGCTCTGACATCAGGAAGTTATCATTACATGAAGCGGTGAAAGAGATCGAGTCACGTTCCGGTCAGTTTTTACCTTTCTTTAACACTGATACAAACTATATAAATGTTATTTATAAAAACGGTAAAAATTTCGAGGTAATGGTCCCGACATTTTAGCGGCCATTATCCGATGCCTCCCCGGTGCAGTTCCTGTTACTATTTTCTCATTGAAAAATGCAGAAGGTGGGCGGAGAATTGCACCGATGAGGTATTCGCATACGATTGCGACAGCGGATTTCTTTCGTCTGGTATACAGCAGATTTTTTCAACCACAGGGATTATAGTCATCACATGAAAAAGAAAAAGATACTCATTCGTGATCTCCTTGCATCGATGGGCAAGGTCGATTTGCGGTTGCGGCTTGTGTCCGGCGAAGAGGGACTCGACAAGGAAGTTATCGGCGTTGAGATGAACAGGCCGGGTCTGGCTCTTGCGGGCTTTTTCGATTTTTTTGCCTATGACAGAATGCAGATATTCGGCCTCGGGGAGACGGCATTCATGGCACACCTTTCCGATGACCGCAAACGTGAAATCTACAACCGGTTTTTTTCACACGATGTGCTGTGCTGTATTTTCACCCACGACGAACTGCCCGATAACGTCTTTATTGAATACACCAACCGGATGAATGTTCCCACTCTCGTTACCGACCACAAAACAACAAGATTTATCAGCCTCCTGACGCACATCATTGAAGAGTTCTACTCCCCCACGGTTACTATCCACGGCACCCTGGTGGAGGTGTTCGGTATCGGCGTGCTGATTCTCGGGAAAAGCGGTGTCGGGAAAAGCGAATGTGCCCTTGAACTTATAGAAAGAAACCACCGCCTTGTTGCGGACGATATTGTTGAGATCAGAAAAATTGACGAAACGCTCCTGATGGGAAGCGGCTCGGAGATTATCAAGCACCATCTGGAAATCAGGGGGCTGGGAATTGTTAATGTCCGGGACATCTTCGGCATCGGAGCGGTACGAAACCGGAAACGGATTGAGCTTGTTGTCATGCTTGAGGAATGGGACCCGGAAAAAACTTATGACCGCCTCGGAATTGATGAAAACAAATATACTATTCTTGACATAGATGTGCCCTATATTACGATACCCGTCAGACCGGGAAGAAACATCCCTATTATCATTGAAACTGCAGCGCTGAATCAGCGGCTGAAAAAGATGGGCACGCATTCTGCCCGTGAACTTGACATGAAAATTCAGAATTGGATAAAGGCACAGGAGTAGGTACATGACAGAAAGAGTTGTTGAAATCAGAAGCGATGCAGGCATACACGCCCGTCCAGCCATGATGCTTGTGAAAGAAGCGATGAAATATCCCTGCGAAATATTTCTGGTAAAAGATGATGTCGAAGCAAATGGAAAGTCAATAATGTCAGTACTGTCCCTTGCGATCACAAAAGGATCGAACCTTGTCATCCGTGCCGTGGGTAAGGATGAGAATGAAGCTGTTATCAGCATCGCAACCCTTATAGAAAGCGATTTTAATGCAGGCTGATGTTCCCCGATGGCGGGGAATACCGGTCCTGAAAAAATATAAGCGCTCCGGAAATCAACAGTTCACCGCTATAGTGCAATGAAAAGAAATCCATTACATCATGTCGTAACCGCAGTCATCATCACGACAGTATTATTCCAGACACTGCCCCTTTTGTCCGCTGACATCACAATTAACCGGCTGCGTTTTGACGCGGGGACCCTGCGCCTTGATTTTTTTATATCGAATTACCAGAAAAAGGAAATAGTTGATGCAGTTCGCAGGGGCATTGAAATAAATGTTACGTACAGAATTGAAATAGTAAAAAAATCAAAGCTGGGATTTCTGTATTCCGATGTTGCCCTACACAATACCCTTCAGCGCAGTGCAAAATATGACTTCTGGAACAAATCATTCATTGTGCGAAGCGACAGTAAATCGCTTTCCTGCTATAACGAAGATACCATGCTTTCAAATCTTTTTATCGTTGAAAACTCAGAGCTGAAAAATGCTGAACGATTTAAAAGCGATGAGTATTATATCCGAATACGTGCGATATTAAATTCCATTCAACTCTATTTCCCGATGAATTATATCTTCAAATACTTTGTGGGATTCTGGGACTTTGACACCGGCTGGAAACCCGGGCCGCCGCTGGATAGAATCCGCTAAGCATAACACCGCAGGGAGGAATAATTGCTCAAGGATTTCTTTAAACGGAGAGTTTTCAGCAGATCACGGCTGCAGGATATTATTTTTCTGATCGGAATTTTTATTTTTTCCGCGGTGCTGATTGTGGGGCTTTTCCCGAAAGACGATGTTGAAGACAATGTCAGCAGAATATATTTTCTGTACCTGATCATGACTGTTCCGGTCATTGCCGCGGTGTACTTCATCATCGTATCGTTCAGAAGAGAGCTCTACGCCGGCGCATCGGACATCGGTTCCAGCATCAGGTTCAAGATAGCCCTCGCCTTTGTCTTTGTCGCAATTATTCCCTCATTGCCGATCATCCTCCTTTCAAATAAGATTATCACACAAACCATTTCCGAGCTCTTCACAGAAAAAAATACAAGGTCCATGGAAGAGTCCCTCTCGATGGCACATGAATGGGTATTGCGGGATTACAATGAACTGAAAGTGGAACTCAATGGCATATCGTCAGCCAGGGGCGGGAGCGGATATGAATTCACTGCAGAGCACAGTGATATTTATTCCTCACGGGGATATATGATACTTCGGTACCGGGTTCAGAAAATTGCCGAAGAAGGGAATGTTCTTCATCCGGCGGATAACGGCACGGCACCACACCCCCCGTTTGCTGCAGGTATAGAAAAACTCCTGCACACGGTTCCCCTGAAAAGTGAACCAAAGCTCTACAGCATTTCAGTACAAAACATCCCCCTTCTTGTGGGGAGTGTCATTACCGGAAACACGGTAACAGTGCTCTACAAAAAAATACCGAAGAAGGTCTCCCGGCGCATAGCATTATTCGAAGAAACGCTTCGCCGGTTCAAGCAGCAGGAATTTCTGAAAACGTATTTTGAAACTGGGCTTGGTATTTTTCTGCTTCTCCTGTCAATAATAATAATAGTACTCTCAATTGCCCTGAGCTATTTTCTTTCTCAGGGAATTACCAGGCCGGTATTTGAACTGATGGACGCCGCGAAACAGATTGCGGCAGGCAACTTCGCAATACACCTGGAACGCAGTTCCCAGGACGAAATAACCCTGCTTTTCAACTCATTCAACCGCATGGCGGAGCAGCTTGAGGAAAGCCGCGAAGTGATGTTTCAGACCCAGAAACTGCAGGCCTGGCGTGAAATGGCCCGGAAACTTGTCCATGAAATAAAGAATCCCCTTACGCCAATCCGGCTCTCCGCGGAACGCATACAGCGCAGGTACAAAGAAGGACATCCGGATATTGACACTATCATCCAGACGGGGACTGAAACCATCATTGATGAAGTGCATGTGCTGAAACAGATAGTCAGCGAATTTTCCCGCTTCGCACGGCTCCCGGAAATGAAGCCGGAACTGCTCAGCATCAATCAGAAAATCACCAATTGCGTGAACTTTTTCATGGGAAACGAAAAGATCATATTTCACCTGAACCTTGACGATTCCATTCCCGACATTATGATAGATAAAATTCTGATGCGCCAGGCCCTTACAAACCTTCTCCACAATGCAATTGACTCGATCCTGGAGAAAGGAAACATCTTTGTGAAATCAGAGTTGACATCCTATGAAGGGGAAAGGATAGTACGGATAACAATTAAAGACGATGGAACCGGAATCCGGGAAGAAGACCTTCCTTTTATCTTTGAACCCACCTTCTCAACAAAAGATAGCGGCACAGGACTGGGACTGACCATTGTGGAAAAAATTGTCCTGGAGCATAAGGGAAGAATATTCTGCCATTCCCGGTACGGAGCCGGCACCGAATTTATCATAGAACTGCCGGTAATTGAGAGCGAGGAAGCCCATGGCGAAAATCCTGATCGTTGATGATGAAAAAAATATAATAAAAACACTGAGCGCAATCCTTCAGGACGAAAACCATATTGTCTATTCCAGTGAAAACGGAGATGAAGCCCTTCAGTTCCTGCGGAAAAATGATGTTGACCTGATCATTCTCGACGTCTGGCTTCCGGATATTGACGGCATAGAAATCCTCGAACGGATAAAGAAAACCACTCCCGACATCGCGGTTATCATGATATCGGGACACGGTTCCATCGACATCGCGGTAAAATCGACAAAAATGGGCGCATTTGATTTTCTGGAAAAACCCCCCTCCATGGAGCGTATCATCACGACGGTGAACAACGCTCTTGAACAGATACGGCTCCGGCGTGAAAATATCAAGCTCCTGAAGGACTCCATGCTTGAGGACGAGATGATCGGTGTCTCGCCGGCTATCATGGAAGTGAAAACAATTATCGACAAGGCCGCCGCCACCAGCGCCCGGGTGTTCATCACCGGCGATAATGGTACGGGGAAGGAACTGGTGGCAAAGGCGATATACCGTAAATCCTCCCGTTCCGACAAACCCTTCATAAAGGTAAACTGCGCCGCCATTCCCGACGAACTGATTGAAAGCGAACTGTTCGGCCACGAAAAGGGTTCATTCACCGGGGCGATAAACAGGCGCCTCGGAAAATTTGAGCTGGCCAACAAGGGGACGCTGTTCCTTGATGAAATATGCGACATGAGCCAGAGCGCCCAGGCCAAGGTGCTCCGGGTGCTGCAGGAACAGCAGTTTGAGCGTGTCGGCGGCGTTGAAACAATCACCGTCGACGTGCGGGTCATCTCCGCGACTAACATCGATGTGAAGACCGCAATTGACGAAGGGAAATTCCGTGAGGACCTCTACTACCGCCTCAATGTGATCCCGATCAATGTGCCCCAGCTGTCAGAGCGGCAGGAGGACATCGCCGCCCTGACTGAGTATTTCCTGGAAAAATTCTGCAAGGAGCACGGCCTTGGCACAAAGGACATATCCGATTCCGGCATGCAATTTCTTTCCCAGTACTCCTGGCCGGGAAATGTCCGTGAGCTGAAAAATATCATTGAACGGCTGAGCATCATGGTGCAGAAGGACATCATTGAGAGAGACGACATTCAGAAATATATCGAGTCCCATGATTATGACGACATCCTTTCGAAGGACATCTCCTCTTTCAAGAAAGCAAAGGAGCAGTTTGAAAAGGACTATATAATACGCTCCCTGAAAAATAATGAAAAAAACATATCAACGACCGCGAAGCAGCTTGGTATCGAACGGACAAACCTGCACCGGAAAATAAAGCAGTACAATATCAATGTCGATAAAATTTGACGCCGACGCTGCAGGTAATCATTACACCCGGAATCGCATCTGAAAAAAAATAAATTACTGCCGTACAATTAAGACATGGAAAAAGAAAGAAATATATACCGCGCCCTCAGCGAACATCTCCGGAATACCCCTGACAGGCGGTCCCTTGTATTCTACCGGAGCGACATGGAGATGCAAGCGCTCCGCGACTGGCTCACTCCCGCTGAAACCGCGCCGGACACCCCTGTTGCCACAATTGACGGCATCGCGGCGCTGATACGGAGCTGTACGAAGTGCGATGATGTCCGTGAAAAAAAATCCGGCTACGGAAAAGGCACCAACGGTATAATGATAATTTTGAACGCCCCGGGGCTGATAAAACAGACCGAAAAAGACCGCATGAAAAAAGATTCCATCGATATGATGAAGCGCATGATGAAGGCCATTGACGTGGACTTCGAACAGTGCTACATCACGAATCTCTACAAATGTGAATCCGGTACACTGAAGCCCAGTGACCTCTATAAAAACTGCGCCGGCATACTGAAGCGCGAAGTGGAAATACTTAATCCCCTTGCGGTCATTGTCATGGGGGAGCTGATACCCCTGAAAAAAATAATGGATGATGCAACACACATCCGCTGGTTCTCTATTCCGCACCCCATTGTCCTTCTCCGGAACCCGGACATGAAAGCTTCCGCGTGGAACACCCTCCAGCTTGCAAAGGAATATATTCACCAGCCGGTTTCCGGCGGGCAAAAATCCTGATATGAAATTTGCCGACATCTATGTGAGCTATCCCGTCGAAAGCGCCTTCACCTACCGTGTCCCGGAAGACATGGACGTTCAGGCAGGAATGCGGGTGCGGGTGCATTTCAGAAACCGGAAGTTAACGGGATTTGTCATAAAAACTCACAACGAACAGCCGGTCGATATCGCTCCGGAAAAAATTAAAACCATTGATGCCGCAATCGATCCTGAGCCCGTATTTGACCGCAGGCTCCTGGCCCTGATAGATTATACCGCCACGACATATCTCTGTGCGCCGGGAGAAGTTCTTGCGGCGGCTCTCCCCTCGGCGGAAAGGCCCTCAGCCAGATATAAAGTCCCCTTTACCAGGAGAGAACTGTCGCCATACCCCCTCACCCCGGAACAACAGAACATTGCCGATGACATCCACCGTTCCGCGGAACAGGGACACCGGCTGCACCTGATTTTCGGCGTCACCGGAAGCGGCAAGACAGAAATATATATCGACCTTGCGAAGCGCGCTATTGACGCCGGACGTTCAGTGATATATCTTGTCCCGGAAATATCCCTCTCCTCGCAGATATATGAGCGTCTCTTCAACATTTTCGGCAATGACCTAATTATTTATCACAGCCACCTTACTGCGCCCCAGCGGCTCCATAACTGGAAGCGCTTCTATTCCGGCGATGCAAAAATCGCTGTGGGGACACGATCCGCGGTGTTTCTGCAGTGCCCCGACCTGGGGCTCATCATTATTGACGAGGAACATGACGGCTCCTTCAAGGAACACAGCACGCCGCGCTACAATGCCCGCAGGATCGCCACCTTCCGCGCCCGGCAGCAGAACGCGGCCCTTGTGATGGGATCCGCCACACCCTCAGTTGAATCCCTGTACACCGCATGGCAGGGAACATTCAGGCTTCACCGCCTCACCGGGAGGTTCGGCGATGCGGTTCTTCCCGAGATCCGTATCGTCCCCCTTGAAAAAAAACGCAATCCGAAAGACCTCCTGACCAATGAACTCAAGGTCGCCACGAAACGCGCCGTGGACAGCGGAGACCAGGTTATATATCTTTTGAACCGCAGGGGTTTCTCTCCCGTGGTACTCTGTGACGACTGCGGTGAAACAATCACATGCCCCTTCTGCAGTATCAGTATGAACCTCCACCGGGACGGCACGCTTCTATGCCATTACTGCGGCCACCATATTCCCCGGCCCGATGTCTGTCCCTCCTGCGGGAAAAAAGAGCTGGTTCATGTCGGATCCGGCACCCAGCGCATCGAAGAGGAGGTTTTCAGGACATTCCCCAACATCAGGGTCTTCCGCCTGGACCACGACTCCTCCCGGAAAAAGGAAACCTCCTATAACCTCATTGACCAGATGAACAGCGGGGAAATTGATATACTCCTTGGAACACAGATGGTAGCAAAGGGATTTGATTTCCAGAGAGTGACTCTGGTGGGAGTACTCCTCGCCGATATCGGACTCAACCTCCCGGATTTCCGGGCTTCGGAACGGATATTTTCCCTCCTCACCCAGGTGGCGGGAAGGTGCGGAAGAGGCGAAAAGCACGGTACCGTTATCGTGCAGTCACTCAATGAATCCATGCCGTTCTTCCATTACCTGAAAAACCACGACTACGAAGGATTTGTCCGCGAGGAACTTGAAATGCGCCAGGCCCTCCGGTATCCTCCCTTCGCGCGCATGGCCCGTCTCCTGGTTCGGGGAAAGTCGGAGGAAAAGGTACAGGAAGCCGCAGCATCACTTGGAAAATGCATCGCTGATAATATTACGCGCAACAGGCTTACGGTCACGCTTCTGGGGCCCTCGCCGGCTCCCCTGGGAAAAATTTCCTCCAATTTCCGCTATCATCTTATTCTGAAATCAACGCAGATAGCCCCCCTCAGAACTCTTATCCAGGAAACCAGGGACACCATCAGCGGCAGAGACCTGTATTTGGAAATTGATATTGATCCTTTCGATATGTTGTAGCCGCACTAAACTCTTAATACTGAAATATTTTTCGAAAAAATCTTGCTCTTCTGACCGCAATCCTGCACTATATTATAGTCGATCATGTATCACCGTATCCGGAGGAGCATTGTGAAAAAATTATCAGGTGTGTTAGCAGCACTGTTGTTCACCATTACAGCCCACGCTGATGAAATTCATCTCCAGGGAGGGGAAATTCTTCGCGGTAAAATAATTCAGGTCACATCGCAGAGCATCGAGTACGATCCGGAGGGGACCAGGGCCTTTGATATAATTCCCCGGGGCCAGATATCAAAAATTGTCTATGATGACGGAAGTACAGTATTTCTCAACGAAGGAACAACAGTACCCGCGGCTGCAGCTGAAAGACCGCTTGAGCCGCGAACGAGGACATTGCCCCCTTCAGAACAATCCTCCCCTGCATCAGGAGACGGCACCCATACCCACGACGGCTTCTACTTCAGGGCCCTTTTCGGTTTCGGATCTGCGATTACATCATTTGAAAACTACTCTGGGAATGAATTAAAATTTGAAGGCGGCGCCGCTGCAATGAGGTTACAGTTCGGGTATGCAGTCATGGAAGACCTCATCGTATTTCTTGATAACGGCGGCACAGCCATGGCGGAGCCCGATGTAACCTATGGCGGGAATGACGTGGACAGGGGAAATTCCGAAGTCAGCTTCTCGGACTTTGGGATCGGGGTGACATATTATTTCATGCCGTACAACATATATCTTTCCGCATCGCTCCTCCTGTTTTATACGTCCTTTGAGGGGGACTATGTCGAAGGGGAAACGGATTACGGTGTCGGATATCAAATATCAATCGGCAAGGAATGGTGGATATCAAAGAACTGGGGCATCGGTGTCGCGCTTCTCGGTTTTTACGGAAAGGCAACCGCCACCATTGACGCTGACAACAGTGAACATGATGTGACAAGCTCATTTATCGGAATTATGTTTTCCGCGACATATAATTAAACAACAGAGCTGTCCTTCCCCGCATAGGCATCTCTTCTTTTTTTCTTTTTCGGGACCCGAAATCATCAATAAAGTATTGACTTTTTACCCTATTCGGGTTATCGCCCATTTGCTTTCACAATAAATATTTTCATTATTTTCAGGAGATCCTCCATGCTTGAGAAGAGGGTAGTTTCAGATGACGAGTGCGGCCTATATGCCGTAAAACTAATCCGTAAAGGTGAAGTAATCTTCACGCAGCAGGACTGGGTTGAAGATGAAAAACTTGGCTGGTATACCCTTACAACGTATGAACTGGATCAACTAAACGAAGAAGAGCGGAAAGATTTTCTCCGGTACAGCTACGATATTGACTTTGGGAAAATCATGGGCACTTGTGATCCGAAAGCGGTACAGAATCCAACAAACTTTATGAACCATTCATGCGACCCCACCACGAAGTTCGACGAACATGAAAATATCATTGCCCGGAGAGACATTTACCCCGGCGAAGAGATATCCATTGACTACGGGTGCTTCGTCGTTAACGTAGACCAGGATTTTATCTGCAACTGCGGAGCGCCCAACTGCAGAAAACATATTCGGAAAGATGACTGGATAGGGCTTATTGGTGAATACGGATACTGTTTCCCGCGCTTTCTCCAGGCGGCAATTTACTCAATATCCGCACCAACGGGACTACAGCACAGTATGAGGCGTTAAAAAGATCATCCATTCACAATACCCCGTGCCGCTCTGATGCCGGATGCCCATGCGGCGGTTATCCCCCTGCTGGTCCCTGCGCCATCCCCTGCGATAAAGACATTCCTTTTTACCCTGAAATGCCGATCAATAAATTCCGGCCTGTTGGCATAGGTTTTTATTTCCGGATAATAGAGAATGGAAGACGGATGCAGGATACCCGGCACGATTGTATCGAGCATCTTCATTGACCGCCAGATATCCCGGAGAATTTTTGAAGGGACCGCGAGACTTATATCCCCGGGGGTTGCGCCTTTTAACGTGGGCGCGAAGTCATAAAGATCATCATTGAAGGTTGAAGCCTTTGAACGCTTCCCCATGCGGAAATCACCAACCCGCTGCATCATCGGTTTCCCGCCGGAAAGCCGCATCGCCATCTGGCCCAGGGCATCGGCAAACTGATGACCGCTCACGACAGGGTCGGTGAGGGTTATGGTTTTAAGCATTGCGAAATTGACAAGTCCCGTAGATTTTTTTTCACGGGACATCGCGTGTCCGTTTACTGAGTAATAATTCTGATATTTCTCCTGCACCACAAAGGCCGCACCGGAATTGGTACAGAATGTCCGGACGCCATCAGGAAAAATGAATTTCGGATCGTAATAATCCCGCACTACCGGATAATTATCCTCCCGTGCCTCGACACGCACACCTACATCCACCACATTATCCACGTACTTCACACCCATTGTGTCCATAATCTGCTGCAGCCATTCATACCCCGCCCTTCCCGGCGCCGCGATGAGGTTGTGAAATATTAAAGATTCTCCCGTTCCCGCAATGGTAACAGAAGAATTTTCCCAGTCAACCTCAGATACTTCTGTGGAAAGCCTGATTTCCACTCCTGATGAATCCAGTTTTGCGAGGAGGTCTCTGATCAGCGCTGATGATTTATCAGTTCCCACATGGGACTGCCGCACCGTAAGCATTTTCACACCCAGCTTCTCTGCCCTCTTCCTGAATATTTCCACATTTCCATGTTCTTCATACCGGGGCTCGAGGTGACAGGCGACATCTTCCAGCAGAGAATCCGCCTCTTCCCTGCTCCATAGATCCTCGGGGAACCCTACCGGAAACGTGTAATTCTGTTTGCAGTCATTGCGGAGCCCCCCTGTACAGAGCCTGGATTTATCCACCATGAGAATTGACCGAATGCCGTTCTCCACAAGATAAAATGCAGCTCCGAGGCCTGCAGGACCGGTTCCTATTATAATAACATCATACACGATACTGGTCTCCCCCCTGTTGTTTAACAACGTCAATTTTCACCCTATTACTGAAAAATCTTTTCGTCAATGAATATTGAAAAATTTTATTTCACACGTTTCATTATGGCGCATCGATTATATCATTTATTCAAAATATCGATACTAAATATCATTATATAAAATCATTGACACATTTTTCATCGAATAAATAATGTCCGGAAACAACATTTTTTCAATGTACCTTAACAGAACAGGAGAAATAACAATGGCTGAAGACTATCGTCAAATGTGGGCAGACCTGGGACTTGATCTTGCTACGCATGATGCGCTTCTCGGATCTGTGAGCCAAATGTACGGTGATGTCTATTTATCTCAGAAAAACCGTCCCAAGGGAATGGAGTACTTTGACTTCGTTATAAGTGAAGTCCATGGATTACGAATCAGAGAACTGGTTGACGCGAAAAAAGAGGGAAAAAAGATAATCGGTTCCTTCTGTGTTTTTGTCCCGGAAGAGATTATTCTCGCTCTTGACGGCGTTTCCGTCGGGCTTTGTGCCGGTGCTGAATTTGCCTTTGAAGAGGCGGAAAAGTTCCTGCCCCGGAATACCTGTGACCTGATAAAATCAGCCTTTGGGTTTAAACTCGCGAGGGTATGCCCGTATCTGGAAGCAAGCGACCTCATCGTAGGCGAAAACACCTGTGACGGCAAAAAAAAATCCTATGAACAAATGTCAACCATCTTGGACAACCTTTACATCATGGACATCCCCCAGATGAAAAGTGATTCAGGTAAGGCGCTTCTGAAGGCAGAGTACAAAAAATTTATCCAGAGACTCGAGGAACTCTCAGGGAAAAAAATTACTCCTGAAAACCTGAAAAAAGGTATTGAGACCGTCAATAACAAGCGAAAAGCGATGAACCGCATTTATAAACTGCGGAACGCCAATCCGGCACCCATCTCCGGGCTTGACGCGCTTCTCATGAACCAGGTTTTCTTTTATGATAACCCTGTCCGCTTCACCGACTCCGTTAATAAAATTGCTGACGAGCTCGAAGAAAGAATTAAGGACAAAAATGGTATCGCCCCTGATAATGCCGTACGGATACTTGTTGCCGGCTGCCCCATGGCTCTTCCCAACTGGAAAGTCCCGCAGATAATTGAAAGCAGCAATGCGGTTATTGTCGGAGAGGAGCTCTGTACCGGAGACCGCGGACATCATATCCTGACTGAGGGAAATGGATCAAGTGTGGAAGACCTGGTCAACAATATAGTCGACCGGTATTTTAAAATCCACTGCGCGGTATTTACCCCCAATCCCGACAGATTGAAGAGAATAAAAGAGATGTACAAGGAATATAACGCAGACGGCGTGATTGACTACAATCTCCAGTTCTGCCAGCCGTATCAGGTTGAAGGCGGGATTGTCGAGTCTGAGCTAGAAAAGGCGGGGATTCCGGTACTCCGCATCGCAACGGACTACAGCGCGGAAGACCGGGGGCAGATACAGACACGCCTGGAAGCTTTTATCGAAAGGATCAAGGGCTGATGATTTCAGCCGGTATTGATATTGGGTCACGTACCATTAAACTGGTAACAATTGAGGATAACGAAATTGTTACCAGTGACGTACGGCCCAATTCCTATAACACCATTGATAT
>JAKQCH010000596.1 GCA_029573825.1 Spirochaetota bacterium
CCCTGCCGTTGCGACTGTTCTGGGATACAGTGTCGAAGAAGCCCGAACCATGCTGCCGGAACAATATCTCACTCCCGCGTCATACAATCTTGTTGCAGGTATATTATCTGAAGAGATGGAATCCCTGCAGAAGAACGGCACATTTAATCAGCTGATGAGAAATGTTGACGTTGAATATATCAAAAAAGACGGTTCGCTTCTGTGGGCGGAGGTATCGGTACGGTTGCTGCCCAGAGAAGAAGGATCACCCCTCAGAATACTGGGGGTCACCAGAGATATTTCTCAAAGAAAGCAGGCCGAGAACCAACTGAAAGAAAGTGAAGAGCGGATGCGCATCCTCCTTGAAACATCGAAGGATATTATCTACTCCCTCGATATAAACGGCAACTTCAATTATATAAGTCCTCGGTTCGAAGAAGTAACCGGGCACAGTAAACAGGAACTTCTGGGAGAGAATTTTACCAGATTCCTTCCCCCTGAACACATCCGTCAGGTCACAGACACATTCAATCAGGGCATACAGGGAGAATCAACGACCCTGTATGAATGCGTTATGGCGTTCCCCAATGGCGACTCATGGCCACTTGAACTCAATGTAAATACCATATATGACGCCAGTGGGTCCATAATCGGCCGCCTCGGAGTGGCACGGGACATCACGCAGCGGAAACAGGCGGAACAGGCCCTGCGGGAAAGTGAAAAACTCTACCGGCTCCTCGCGGAAAACTCCGCGGAACTTATCTGGCTTTCCGACCTTGACCTGAACTTCACCTACCTCAGCCCTTCACTGGAATGGGTAACGGGATATAAACCGGAGGAGCTGACCGGTACAAGCGCACTTTCCATTCTTACCCCTGCATCTGCAGAAACCGCGCTGCGGACGCTTCACGAAAAACTGGGAAACGCCCCCGCGCAACACAATATTCATCCTGTTCAGGCAACCCTTGATTTGCAACAGATAAACAGGGACGGATCAATAATTGACGTGGAAATCATCGCCACACTGCTTCAGGATACAGATCTTGCACCCAGCGGCATCAGAGGGGTAACCCGGGATGTCACAGAAAAAAAACGCATCGAAAGGGCGCTCAGGAAGAACGAGGAAAAATACCGCACAATCCTTGACACCATCCAGGACGGCTATTTCGAAACAGATTTTGAAGGCAATCTTACCTACATCAACGATCCCAACGGCACCATTACAGGGTACACAAATGACGAACTGTCAGGCAACAGCTTCCGTGTGCTGATGGATGAGAATAACGCGCAGATGGTTTTCGAAAAATTCCACAAAGTGTATAAAACAGGAAAACCTGCATACATAAGCCTGGGAAGGCTCATTAAAAAATCCGGAGAAGGAATATTCGCTGAATGTTCCGTATCCCTGCTGAAAGATGATAATGATGCCACCACTGGCTTTTGCGGTATCCTCCGCAACATAACAAAGCGGGTTGAAAACGAACGGGCGCTGCGGGAAAGCGAACAGCGGTACCGGCTTCTTGCTGAAAACAGCAGTGATGTCATCTGGACAATGGACAGCAACCTGGACTTCACCTATATCAGCCCGTCAAACCTTAACCTTTCCGGCTACACTCCGGAAGAAACAATGTCAATGGGACTGGATGAAATACTGCATCCCGATTCCCTGGAACGGGCCCTGGACTTCTTCAGCCAGGAGATCAGCGCAATGAAAAATGGAATAGACCCGGACCCGCGGAAAAAGCGCATACTGGAACTGCAGCAATACACAAAGGACGGACCGGTAATTGATATAGAAGTCAACATGTCCTTTCTTCAAAACGGTGAGGGCCGGGCATCCGGCATTCTCGGCATCAGCCGCGATATTACCGCAAGAAAGAAAGCGGAAACCGCCCTCAGGGAAAGCGAGGAAACCCTCCGTCAGCGGAATGAAATAATCGAGAAGGACCTTACTACAGCCCAGCTAATTCAGCGATCACTGGTATCCAACACCATAACATCCGCCGGCAATATCACCATAAATTACCGGTACTTGCCCCTTGATGCCGTGGGGGGTGACTACTTTTCTTTCACGGAACTTCAGGAAGGGGGCCTCGGAGTATTCATCGGCGACGTATCAAGCCACGGCGTGACGGCAGCGCTTTTTCTTTCACTGATAAAAGCGACAACCGACAGGATATGCCGAAACCGTGCGCTGGACCCGAAACTCTACATCAAAGAACTCAACGATGAACTTCTCGGCAATATGCCCCTCAGTTTTCTTACCGCGCTTTACGGAGTATTCCAGACAATCAGCGATTCCGACTCCGTATCATTCACCTTCGCCTGTGCCGGCCATCCGTATCCGATCCTGCACAGCAGGAAAACCGGCACAATCGAGTTTGTCAAGTCCCGGGGAACCCTGATCGGAATGCTGGATGACGTCAAAGTCGAAGAAAAAACCATCACCCTGGAAAAGGGTGACCGCCTTTACCTGTACACTGACGGCCTTCCTGAAACCATGAACAACAGGCATGAGATAATCGGATTTGACAATCTTCCGGACCTGATCAGCGGGGCGACAGATACGTCATTACACAAAACTCTGGACGCCATCATACACAGCGTGAAAAAGTTTAAAGGGAAAACGAACTTCATTGACGACATCATCCTTATCGGATTCGAAATCGAATAGTTCCTGTCACCGGAAGATATCTCATTTTTATGTGCAGAACGGGTGAA
>JAKQCH010000562.1 GCA_029573825.1 Spirochaetota bacterium
TATAAATGAGTCCTTGACAGTATTTTATAAAATGTAATTGACCTAATATACATGCTTTGCGATTATTAATGACATTTCAGGGGTCGCATAACCTGATTTCAATGTGAATACCTGATTTTCAGCACAGAATAAAGGGATACACCATGCATATTGGCGCAGTACACAGATTTCTCAGGCTCCTGGCGGTCCCTGTGACAGCAGTATTGCTGTTGGCATATCAGCCGGGGAATGTCTTCGCACTCAATGCAAATAACATTATTGCGTATCCCGTGCCGTTTAATCCCCGCACACAGACCATGAAAATTGGTTTTACATCAGGGACTGCAGAAACGGTTGATCGGGTAAAAATTGAGATTTTTGATATCAACGGAGATGTTGTACTCGAACGTGAGTATTCTTCATTGGATCCAGCGGTAATCTGGAACGGCCGCAATGGATCAGGCAGGATGGTCGGTGCGGGTATGTATATAATAAAAGTTACCGTTGAAAAAAGCGATACCGGGGAACATGGTGTGAAAATAATACGGATACTTGTGAACAGATAGTCAGGATGCTGCAGGATAATTTTTAACGTGATTATGAAATTATATCCATTATTGATAAAAAAATTCTTCACTGCTCCAATTGCAATAATTGGAGTACTCCTGTTGTGCGTTACCTCCGTATTCGGGCAGGATGCGGGGAGCAGAGCTGCATATACACGGGGCGGGTGGGCCGGAGCGAAATATGTTGCAATGGGAAAGGCCGCTGAGGTTATTGTCGATGATGTCTTCGCGATATACTGGAATCCGGCCGGACTCGCAGGTTTAAAGGATCGGGAGCGTATCAATCCTGACGAGATACAGCGTCGTGCGCGTGAGGGATCAGTAGGTTCAATCACAGAAGAAGATCTCGTGCGTTTTTCTGACGATACCGCCACAAGGACTGTGTTTCAGGTGGGGATTTCCGCAGCACAACTCGATATTGAACGGGAAGCCGGATTTGGCGGAGTTGCCTTCAATCTTTTCGGCGGTGTCATGGGGATGGGGCTGTATTCCATCCAGTCAAAAGACATTGAGGCCAGGGATGAAAGCGGGAACCTGCTGGGAAAGCTGGATTATTCCGGTTCCGTGGGATATCTTTCGTATGCATGGACTTCCGGGATTTCGTCAATAGGATTTTCCCTGAAAGGCCTCTATGAAAAAGTTGGCGATGTGGGATATTACGGCGGTGGGGTGGATATCGGCACCCAGGTGGATGTCATTCCATTCCTGCGGGTCGGTTTTGTTGTGATGGATATTGGAACAGGCATGAAGCCTGATAAACAGTATGAAAATATTGAGAACGAGTACGACTTCGGTTCACCGTCTTTGAAGCTGAGCATGGCCCTCACAAGCAGGCAGTCTGATTTTATCCTGGCATTCAGCATTGTGCGGAAGCTTGAGCAGGAGGAATATGAACTGAATGTTGGAATCAGCTATCAGCTGATAAAAAATATGGCCGTTTTTGTTGGTATGAACGATACCCGGTTTTCCTCGGGACTCGCAGTGAAGGTGTGGGGCCTTGAGGTCGGTTATGCGTTCAGTTATGATAACATCGACGCGGGTTATAACAATATTGTATCGGTGACACTTGATATTTAATATGAAGATTGACTTTGGAAATCACACGTACATTATGGGAATACTGAACGTCACCCCGGATTCCTTTTTTGACGGGGGGCGATATTACTCCAGGCAGCAGGCAGTTGACCGTGCGGCGCAGTTGATTGCGGAAGGTGCGGACATAATTGATGTTGGCGGCGAATCCTCGCGTCCCGGAGCTGATCCGGTTTCAGAAGAGGAGGAAATGCATCGGGTATGCCCTGTCATTGAAGATATTTCTAAAAGATTTGATGTGAAGATATCTGTTGACACCTATAAATCCCCGGTGGCAGAAGAGGCGTTGCGCCGGGGGGCGGTGATCGTGAATGATATAAGCGGCATGACTTTTGACACCAGGATGAGTTCTGTTGTCGCACTTCAGGGAAGTTATGTCGTACTGATGCATATTAAAGGGACGCCGAAGAACATGCAGCAGAACCCAGTTTATGGTAATGTGGTGCAGGAGGTATATAGCGAACTGCATGAAAAAGTTGAAGCGGCTCTTGCGGGGGGAGTGGAAAGGGATAAAATAATAATTGATCCCGGTTTCGGATTCGGTAAGACCCTTGACCATAATTATGAAATCCTGGCGAATCTTGAAGTATTCAAGAGGATGGGGCTGCCGGTGCTTGTTGGT
>JAKQCH010000597.1 GCA_029573825.1 Spirochaetota bacterium
TAAATATTATTCTGAATAAAACTGCCTCTTCGCTGATCCCACTTTTTCCTCGTCAATCTGTGAGAACTCCTTCAGCAGTTCCTTTTGGCGCGGAGTGAGCTTTTTGGGCACATAGATATTGACCTTCACGAGCTGATCCCCCCGCCCATAAGAACCGAGATAGGGGATGCCATTGCCCTTCATCCTGAAAATATGTCCATTATCTGTTCCGGGCGGAATTTTCATTTTCGCCTTTTTACCCATAATCGTAGGCACTTCAATTTCCCCGCCGAGACAGGCAAGGGGGAATGATATATCAATGATATTCAGGATATCGTTGCCGTGGCGTTCGAATACCTGATGCTTTTTAATATGGATAAATACATACAGGTCTCCACGAACACCACCTCCGGGTCCCTGTTCCCCTTCTCCGCTTATCTTCAGCCGTGAGCCAGATTCAACTCCGGCAGGAATTTTCACCGTGATTTTCCGTGTCTTGACTTCCAGGCCGTTTCCGCCGCATGTCTTGCAGGGATTGGTGATAATCTTTCCAGCTCCCCGGCACTTATAACAGGTCTGGGAAATTGAGAAAAATCCCTGGGTCTGCCGAATCTGTCCCGCGCCGTTACATACCGGGCATACAGAAGGTTTGGTGCCGGCTGATGTTCCCGCGCCATTGCAGGTTGAACATGTCTCATGCCGGGGAACTTCAATCTGTACTTCCTTCCCGGACGCAGCCTCCTCAAGGGTAATGGTGAGATCATACTGGATATCCGCTCCACGCCGTGCCTTTTTTCTGCCACCGCCGCCGCTGAAACCTGCTCCAAAAAAACCCTCGAAGATATCGCCCAGATCGAAATCACCGAAAATATCAGAAAAATCCGAATAGGCGCCGCGGCCAAAGCCTTCAAAACCAGCCACACCTTCGTGACCGAACTTATCGTACTGTGCGCGTTTCTTCGGGTCCCGAAGGACCTCGTAAGCTTCAGTCGCTTCCTTGAATTTTTCCTCTGCCTCGGCATTCCCCCGGTTTCGGTCGGGATGATATTTTAGCGCCAGTTTTCTATATGCCTGTTTTATTTCATCTTCCGGCGCACTCTTTTGAACGCCCAAAACTTCATAATAATCCCTTTTGTTAGCCAATTTAACCCTCTTCCATCCTGCAGCAACACTCAAAATTACACAATACCATACTATTGGGCCCACATAATAAATTCTCTCCCGGTAAACCGCACAGGAGAGAATTTTACCACATTGCAGCCATACGCCATATTATCCATATAGATACATATTTTCCCTGGCACTTTCCACAAAGAATGGAGTGATTTATTTCTGATTATCATCATCCACGACTTCGTAATCAGCGTCATACACATTCTCCTGCCGTCCCGCACCCTGCTGCTCCTGAGCGCCCTGCCCATGCTGTTGCTCCGGGCCGCCCTGCGCTGGACCTCCCTGCTGCTGTGCAGACTCCTGATATATCCTCTCTGCGAACTTATGTGATGCCTGTTCCAGGTTTCCCTTCGCCTGTCTGATCGCATTTACATCATCGGATTCCATGGCTTTTTTCAGTTCTGCCACAGCACTCTCAATTGCCTGCCGTTCACCGGCTTCTATCTTGGAATCATTATCCTTCATCATTTTTTCGATGGAATAGATAAGCGTGTCGGATTCATTGCGCGCTTCTATTGCTTCCCGAAGTTTTTTATCTTCATCGGCATGAGTTTCCGCATCTCTTACCATGTTGCTGATTTCATCTTCTGAAAGACCGCTTGAGGACTCAATCCTGATTTTCTGCTCCTTCCCGGTACCAAGATCTTTTGCTGAAACATGAACAATTCCGTTCGCGTCAATATCAAAGGTCACCTCAATCTGCGGAACCCCTCTCGGTGCGGGAGGAATGCCCACAAGGTCAAATCTCCCCAGCGTCCTGTTCTGGGAAGCAAGTTCGCGCTCTCCCTGAAGAACATGTATTGAAACCGCCGGCTGATTATCTGTGGCGGTTGAAAATATCTGACTCTTCTTTGTCGGGATCGTCGTGTTCCGTTCAATGAGTTTCGTCATGACGCTCCCCAGTGTTTCGATTCCCAGCGAAAGGGGCGTAACATCGAGGAGAAGCACATCATGGACATCACCGGAAAGAACGCCACCCTGAATTGCGGCTCCAATGGCAACGACTTCATCAGGATTAACTCCCTTATGGGGATCTTTCCCGAAAATGCGCTTCACAAGTTCCTGCACTGAAGGAATTCTGGTTGATCCCCCCACAAGGATAACTTCGTCAATATCTCCGGGAGTCAGACCTGCGTCATCCAGGGCACTCATGCAGGGCTGTTTTGTTGATTCAATAAGATCCTCAACCAGCTGCTCAAACTTCGACCTCGTAAAGGTGATGATAAGGTGTTTCGGCCCATTCTGGTCTGCAGTGAGAAACGGAATATTCACTTCCGTCTGCATTTTACTGGAAAGCTCTATCTTTGCCTTCTCAGCTGCTTCTTTTAACCGCTGAAGCGCCATTTTGTCACCTGATACATCAATACCCGTCTGCTTTTTAAATTCATCAATAAGCCACATCATGATACGCTGGTCGAAATCGTCCCCTCCGAGGTGGGTATTTCCGTTTGTTGATTTTACTTCAAAAACACCCTCTCCCAGTTCAAGAATGGAAACGTCAAACGTACCCCCGCCGAGGTCATAAACGGCTATCTTTTCATTCTTTCCTTTTTTATCGAGGCCATACGCGAGTGATGCCGCGGTTGGCTCATTGATAATACGCTCAACCTCCAGACCGGCGATCCTCCCTGCGTCCTTTGTCGCCTGCCGCTGGGCATCGTTAAAATACGCAGGAACCGTAATGACCGCTCTGGTAACTTTTTCTCCGAGAAAATCTTCCGCCGTCTGTTTCATTTTCTGAAGCACTCTGGCTGATAATTCCTGAGGAGTGAATTCCCCTGCGCTTGTCTTTACTTTTACTCCGTTTTTCCCGTCATCAACAACATTATACGGCACCATCTTTATCTCTGATTGTATTTCAGAAAAAGACCGTCCCATGAACCGCTTAATAGACCTTATAGTGTTCTCCGGATTTGTTATAATCTGGTTTTTCGCCACCTGGCCGACAAGCCGTTCCCCTTTATCGGTGAACGCCACAATCGAAGGTGTTGTCCGCTGACCTTCAGAATTCTGGATAACAATCGGCTCCCCTCCCGTCATAACAGAGACGCAGGAATTAGTGGTACCTAAATCTATTCCAATTATTTTACCGCTCATATAATACTCCTTGTATTAAAAAAATTTGATATTTCAAAATAAATATATAGTGTAACACAGGTCATCATGGTGAACAGGCAACAGCCTAATTCACAATTTCCTGCGCCTCTCTTCCATCGCTGCCGCTGCCGTTTCCGTCATCAGTCTTGCTGTTCTCACCCGGGGATACAGGACGAGCCACCTGGACCTTTGCACTGCGCACCACAAGATCATCCAGCTTAAACCCTTTTTGATAAATTTTCGTTATGGTATCCTCATGTACTTCATTGCTCATGACTACTTCGACTGCCTCGTTACACTGAGGATCAAAAGACTGGTTCAATGAATCGATCTCGACAATACTGTATTTTTTCAGCATTTCTTCGATCATTTTCGAAATCATCGAAACACCGTCAACAAAGGAATTGTGACACTGTTCCGGTGATTCACCTGTTTTCACTGTTGATGAAGCCTCAATAGCCCGCAGAAGATCATCATTGATGACAATAACATCAAGGGCAAAATCCTTGATCGCGAGTTTCTTGAAATCGTCAAGTGTTTTTGCCATCCTTTTTTTATAATTCTCAAAATCAGCCTGCCGTCTCAGCAGGAGGTCTTTCAGATCAGCAATCTCCTGATCCTTTTTTTCGATATCAGTCTCCGCCTGGGCAAGTTTCTTTTTCAAAGAATCAGGAGTCTCCTCCTTCGCGCTCACCTTCTCTTCGGCTTTGTCCTTCTTTTTTTCCATTTCTGTGTTATCGGTACTTTTATCTTTACCCAAATCCCTTTCACCTCTTTCGTTATTTTTCAGCACGTCCGCTGCAACTTCACCGGAGTCTTCCCGGCTTTCAGTCCCTTCAGCACTACCGGAAGACACAGTTCCATCAGGAGTTACTTCCTGCTTTTCTTCGTGTTCACCGAATCGTACCACGATACAACCTCCACACAGTAGATCAAAAATATTGGCAGAGTTATTCTCCGGTCCGGACAGTCATTACGTAACAACGGTCCCTTTCATTTACTTGGACATCTTCGTGAGAAAGTCACTCACGACTTTACCGGTATAGTCCACAAGGGGGACAATTTTCTCATAATCCATACGTGTCGGCCCTATGATTCCCAGGACACCGACAGTTTTATTTCCAATTTTATAGGACGATGTGACGATGCTGCACCCCGAAACATCGGCTCCCTCAATTTCCTCGCCAATGAAGGTATTGATACCTTCATTGACAAGATTTTTTTCCATAATCCCCTTGAGGAGACGTTTTTCTTCTATGAGACGAAGAAGGCTTTTCAGCTGGTCCTTCTCCACCATTTCAGGAATATGGAGCAGGTTTTCAATACCGTCAACGAAGAGATCCGTATCGTCAGTCTCCGCAAGAGCCAGCTGGGCGATATCAAGGGCCATCTCCTTGTTGTGATCGTTCATCGTCTCTGACCTGAGCCTTTCGAACACATCCTTTCTGATCTCAAAAAGGGAATACCCGCACAGTTCACCGGTTAAATATTTTGAGTGCTGATACAGCTCATCCTGAATAAGATTGGCAGACACGCTCACACGTCTGGTGAGGATTACACCAGTCCTTGTAATAAGCAGAAAGAGAATTTCATTGTTGTCAAGGGGCACCAGGTCAATATGCTTTACCACGGTAAAATCAGGCTTCGGGGTCAGAACAACTCCCGCATAACGGGAAACAAGGGAAAGCATTTTCGAAATGGAAGAAAACATCTTGTCTAACTGCACTTCCTTTCTGAGAAGCTCCTCTCTGACCTTAATCTGTTCTTTCGTAACAAATTCATAGGAATCAAGAAGCGAGTCCACATAGAACCTGTATCCTTTGTCGGTTGGTATTCTTCCGGCAGACGTGTGAGGCTGCTTTAAATATCCCATGGACTCGAGGTCAAACATGATATTTCTCATTGTCGCAGGTGACACTGAAAAGGAATATTTCTGCACAAAAGAACGCGACCCTATAGGCTTTCCTTTTGTTATAAACTCAAAAACAACTGCCCTTAAAACCGCAGCTTCCCGTTCATGCAGTTTTCTTTCATCCTGTTCGGTGAATTTCATACCACCACCAATTCTTATTAGCACTCCACGCTGCTGAGTGCTAATAATTTACAAAAACAGAAACCAATCGTCAAGTCAAATAAATAAAATTGTATGTTTTTTGCGGGTATTTCGAGGGGTTTTTCTATTTTTTCTTACCTTTTCCAGCATCCTTCTCTTTCTGCTTTTCGTCTTCTTCAACACGCTGGCGGAGAGCATCGATGGTGTTCTTTATTTTTTTCGCGTCTTCGGTTTCTCCGAAAAGTACATGTATTTTCCTCAGCGCTGACAACAGCTCAATAGAGTTCAGCAGGTCGCTCGTCGCCTTTGTCGACTGCTCATATTTTGACCTGAACTGCTGGGCGGCATCCTTGAGGCTCGCTTTGCAGAGACTCATCAACTCGCGGCGCTCAACATAATATTCCGACCTCGGGTCCCGCAGGCGCTGTGTATCGGAAAAACTAATAATATTTTTCGTCACCACGGCAATCCTTCCCTTAATGTCGACAAAGGACCACTTCCACTTGGACCCTTCTCCCATGCGGTCCATAAGTGTAGAGTATACGTGATTTATTCTTTCCAGCAAACGGAGTATCTGCAGGGGATTGACCTTCTCGATCTGAATCAGATAATCATCATTTTCGCTGAGAGTCCGGTCAACATCTGTCCCGACAAGCTCCTCCATGAGCTGCAGTATTTTGTAGAAGTTCTTCCGTCCCTCATTAAGGGAGGACTCCTTTTTTATCTGCAGCATCTCAACTGACGCATCGTTCATACTCACATAGAGCATAATTATTTTCAGATACTCCAGCACCATTTCAAGCTTTTTATACGGCGCTATCCGGGGCATCTTTTTAATCTTCTGTTCCGCATCCTTTATCTTTTTAAGAGATTCATCGATGTCCCTTTTGAATTCCGCGATATAATCATTATATGCAGCTTTTTCCGCTTTTGTAATCGCCATCCTGCAATTCCTGAACACGCTCTATTTTTCAGCACCTATATATACAGTATCGAAATAAAATATTCAAGTAAAAGT
>JAKQCH010000592.1 GCA_029573825.1 Spirochaetota bacterium
CGCGAGACCAAGGCCGGAACCCTTCCCCACGTCCTTGGTGGTAAAAAACGGCTCGTAGAGATGGGACTGTATTTTTTCATCAATACCGGTTCCGGTGTCAAGGACAGAGACGACAATATAATTACCCGACCCGGGCAGAGACAACTCCGCGGCCTTCTCCATGTTAATCACTTCATTTTTTGTCAGTATTGTCATTATGCCGCCCTCCGGCATCGCATCCCGGGCATTCACCACAAGATTAATAATAACCTGCTCAATCTGGCTGGGGTCAGCTTTTACCATTGACAGGTCAGGTTCAAGACGGCTTGTCAACGTAATGTTTTCACCGATAAGGCGGCGCAGCATTTTCTCCAGATTTGTTATTATATTGTTCACATTGAGGACCACAGGCTGCATTACCTGCTTTCTGCTGAACGCGAGGAGCTGCCGCGTCAGGTCCGCTCCGCGGTCGCTGGCAAGCTGTATTTCTTCAAGGCGTGTTTTCATCTTTTCGCTGCACCCCGGATCGTGCAGTAAAACCCCTGCGTTCCCGGTAATCACCATAAGGAGATTGTTGAAGTCATGGGCGACACCGCCCGCGAGCCGTCCTACGGCTTCCATTTTCTGTGCCTGCCGGAACTGCTCCTCAAGACGTTTCCGCTCCGTAATATCAAGAATGGAAATGATAATCCTTTCCCAGGTATCAGCAAAAACAGGAGGTATGGTTATTCCTACAATCGCGTGAATTATTTCATCGTTGATGGTGGCAAGCTCACTTTCACCCTGGAAATGTGCCCCCCCCTCCGCGAATACTGTCATTTCATTTATCAGAAAATCGTCGGGTATCTTTTGCGTGAGACGTTCGCTCTCACGCCTCAGGGTATCTTTGTCAGGTGCGCCGAACAGCTTCACCGCGGCATCATTTACCTCGACAACCTTCAACCGTCTAAGGCCCTCCCTGAGGGGGGCCTGATTTTCTTTAAAATACTTTCGGAAGTCCTTTATCCCGGCGGCACGCAGCTTTTCAATATACGTTTTCATGTGCCGCCCGGTCTGTTCAAGGAGCGCGATGGGGGAGTTTTCGAAAAGGCCCCTGTAGCGCAATTCACTTTTTTCCAGGTCGGCATTGACACTGAGGAGCAGGTTCTGCGCATTTACCATTTCTTCATTTGAGACCATAAGTTCTTCATTTGAAGCAGTCACTTCTTCATACATCGCTTCCAGCTCTTCATTGGCCGCAGCCAGTTCCTGATTGAGCTCCTCGTACCGGGCATTTCGGTCAAGCAGTTCAGCCTCCCACATTTTCAACTGATGTATGTCGGTGAGGACTCCGGTAATACCGACAGGAACCCCGTTCTCCTTTATAACACGGCTGTTTGTCTGCACGTAGAGGGGCGTTCCGTCCTTCCTTTTGATACGGTAATCGCTGGGCTTGTATATTTCCTCCATGAGCTCCCCGTACTGTTCAACGAGGAAATCAACATCATCGGGGTAAATTAATTCCAGAAAATGACGGCCGATGAGTTCATCGGGAGGAATTCCAAT
>JAKQCH010000014.1 GCA_029573825.1 Spirochaetota bacterium
CCCTCACCGGGGGAGGTCGCGAAGCTCTTTTCTTCATTAAAAAGTAAAGTCGCCTCCGGCGCCGTCACCCTGCTGAACATCGACAATGCGAATCCCGGCACCATCGTGAACTTCCCCGAAGAATCATCGGAGATCCTTGCGGCCATCGCCGGTGCCGTGACCCCCGGGGACACGATGTCCCTCGGTGTGGAGTCCTTTGATCCCGCGGTCATCGCCCGGAACAACCTGAAGGTCACTGCGGAAGAGCTGATCACCGCGGTTGGAATAATCAATCAGGCCGGAGGGGGCCGCGTCGACGGCATCCCGGTGCTTCTGCCGGGAATCAACCTGATTCACGGCCTTCCGGGAGAAAACGCGGACACCTTCAGGACAAACTACGAGGTGCTGAAGGACATACTTAACCGGGGGCTGCTGCTGAAGCGGATCAATATCCGGAAACTGCAGCCCTTTCCGGGGACCGGCACCTGGGGCACAAAGCCTTCCATGAAAGGCACCGTGCGGAACAGATTCGAATACTACCGCGGGAAAATACGGGATGAAATTGACCATGTGATGCTGCAGAAGATATACCCCGTGGGGACAGTGCTGCGGGACCTGCGGATCGAAGATACCCGGTACGAGTATTCCTACGGAAAGCAGCTGGGGAGCTACGCCATCACCACGGTGCTTCCCCTTGTGCTTCCGAAAAAGGAGTTCACCGACGCCGTGGTCACAGGGCACCGGGAACGGTCCCTGAACGCCCTGCCGGTGCCGGTGATGATCAACGACCTGCCCCTGAAGGCCCTTGCGTCAATACCGGGTGTGGGAAAAGGCCTCGGGGAGAACATTATTCTCGCGCGGCCCCTGAGGGACATTTCGGAACTGGAGACAATCGCGCCTTCACTCCATGAGAAGATAAAGGCGCACTGCGTCCTGCGGTGAGCGCCTAATATTTCTTCCGTTCCTTGTCATGGTTCAGGCGGTTCATGATGAACACGGCGGCGTAGGCGCCGATAAAACCGGCAATGATATTCACACCGGCGTCGCGGGCGAGAAATGCGAGAATCTTCACGGCGATGTCATACAGAAGCTTGTCCAGAATGAATCCCCCGATGAGGGCCCCGATGACCCCCACGACAAAGCCTCCGATATATCCGCCGAAGAGGTCGCGCACTTTCATGTAATAAAAAATCCATGCCACCACGGCCCCGATCGCCAGATAGATTCCGATAGACTGTAAAAGAATTAAAAAATCCAGTATTTCCTGGGACATATACCACCTCTCATTTATTTCATATCATTGATAAAACCGGCCGGCACTGGCGGCAGCATCCCGCATCATCAGTCAGAATAGCCGGCTCCCTGCGGTGAACGCAATGGTGAAACGCACTGCACGAACACTATAACAGCACCCATACACTGCAACACAAAAAAAGTCTGACCGGACGTTACTGTAATTATCGTACCGGAAAATCATTCCATAAAGGAAATATCGCCCTTTCCTTCCCGCACCACCACAAAGTCCCCCTCTGACACATCAACTATCGTCGAGGGGGTCGATATCTTCCCTCCGCAATTGATAATCAGGTCCACTTCATTGAGGTGGCGCTTTTCAAGCTCCAGGGGCTCAATGACATATTCCCCCTCTTCGGTACTGACGCTTGTGGAGATAATCGGCCTCCCCAGGGCCCGGACGATCTCCAGGGCAACATTGTTTTCCGGAATACGGACACCGATAGTTTTCTGGTTGGTGATGGCGATTTTCGGCACAAGTTTCGATGCCTTGAAAATAAACGTATAGGGGCCCGGCAGCACCTTCTTCATTACCTTGAACGCATGATCGGAGATATTCCTGACATACTCATGGAGCTGCGCGACATCGGAAAAAACGAAGCTGAGGGGCTTTTTCCGGGAAATCTTTTTAATGCTGTACAGGCGCTCAATGCCGTGCCTGTTGTTGACATCACATCCGTAGGCGTAGACGGTGTCCGTGGGATATATTATCACACCGCCTTCCTCAAGGACCTCCACCACTTTTGCGATAAGGCGGCTCTGGGGATTGTCTTCATTAATAGAATACACTACCGGGTTGCTGTGCCGTGCCATGGTTCATCATTCCTGCATCAAATAATACAACACAGTCTACAACAGGGGCAATTCCTGTCAAGCGGTGTGCGGGTAACAGTGCAACGCATATCCCCGCCGGGCACATTACGTCAACCACTAATGGGGCAAAAAAAAGGCTTTTGCAAGAGTTCCCCTTGCAAAAGCCTTCAACCTGGTAAATTAACAATAGGAGTGTAATCTGAAATCATTCTAAAGATCGGTTATATTTCGTTGACAGCTTGAGTGTTTTTTGTGATTTTTTTTAATGGACGGTGTAATAAATTACATCTCAATTAATTTTTATGATATACTCCGGACATCGTCACTATTACAATGAGATTATCCATAACGGCGGTCATGATATTATTTCTTGACAGGGGCCGGAGAAAAACTGATGGTACCCGGACATCATCTGTAATAATCCTTGATTTTCGGCACTACCTGTAGTTTATTAATACTATGTTTACGGGGAGATAACACGACACCGAATGAAATCCATGCCTGAGATTGAACTGAAGATTAAGAGCAGGGACATCGAGACCCTGATAAAGTTTATCGAGGAGAACGTCCCCGGCGCTGACACGGACATTGTCAGGCGGGCGTATGATTTCGCGTATCTGCATCATAAGGACCAGAAACGCTTTTCCGGCGAGCCCTACATCATCCACCCCCTTGAGATCGCCATCATACTGGCGACCCTGAAGCTTGACACCACGACGATAACCGCCGCCCTCCTCCATGACGTCGTTGAAGATACCGGCATCACCCTTGAGACGATCAGGGAGCTTTTCGGGGAAGATATCGCTCTCCTTGTCGACGGCGTAACCAAAATATCTTCCATAAAAAAGAAATCAAAATCAATCGAGCAGGCCCATAATATCCGAAAAATGCTCCTTGCCACCATCAAGGATGTCCGCGTTATAATAATCAAGCTCGCGGACAAGCTCCACAATATGCGGACGATAATGTTCCTCCCCGAACAAAAGCAGAAAAGGATATCACAGGAGGCCCTTGACATATATGCGCCTCTCGCGGGAAGGCTCGGCATGTCCAAAATCCGCGCTGAAATAGAAGACCTCGCCTTCCATGTCCTGCACCATGAAGAGTACCACGAAATAGCCAGCAAGGTTGTTCAGAGAAAACAGGAAATAGAAGATTACATCGAAAACATCCGCAGCACCATCCATGAAAAACTCTACGACCTTGACATCAACGCTGAAATCACCGGGCGCGCGAAGCACTACTACTCCATCTACCGGAAAATGAAAAACCAGGACAAGTCCTTCGAGGATATTTTCGACATCCGCGCCATCCGGATCATCACCAATGAAATAAAGGACTGCTACGCGATACTGGGCACCATCCATACCCTGTGGACCCCCATCGCCCTGCGGTTCAAGGACTTCATCGCGGTGCCGAAATCCAACATGTATCAGTCACTGCATACCACGGTGATCGGCCCCGACGGCCACCGCCTTGAAATACAGATCCGCACGTGGGACATGCACGCGACGGCGGAGATGGGAATTGCCGCCCACTGGCTGTATAAGGAAAAACCCCGCAGCCATGCCCAGGATTACAAGAATCTCACCATCCTGAAAAACCTTGACAAGCTCCAGAAGGAAACCAGCACCAGGGAGTTCATGAAGGAGCTCAAGATGGACCTCTATGAAGATGAAATATTCGTCTTCACGCCGAAAGGTAAAATTGTGAAACTCGCGAAGGGCTCCACCGCCATCGACTTCGCCTACGCGATCCACTCTGAAATCGGAAGCCACTGCATCGGCACCAGGGTCAACAACACCCTTGTTCCCCTGCGGACAGAGCTGAAGAGCGGCGATATTGTCGAGGTACTCACCAGCAAGAAAGGGCATCCTTCAGAATCGTGGCTGAAGTTCGTTAAATCATCCAACGCACGGTATAAAATACGGAACGCCATCCGGAAGAGACAGGAGAACACCGCCGCCCCCGAAGTAAAACCGGATATTCCGAAACCGGACAAAACAGCGGAAGTATCGATACCGGACAATGAGCTTATTAAAATAAAAAAAATCCGAAAACAGACCAAAAGCGACCTGGTAATTGACGGCACATCGAATGTGCTCATAAAACTGTCACAGTGCTGCCAGCCCATTCCCGGCGATGAAGTGGTGGGCTTTATCACAAGGGGCAGAGGCATCACCGTTCACAAGAAGACCTGCCCTTCACTCAAACGTCTCCGGGGAGAGAAGGAGCGTATCATCAATATACGGTGGGAGGGAGAGAATTCGGGAAACACCTATCCCATCAAGCTCGCGGTGTACGGACTGGACCGCCCCAACCTTCTGAAGGACCTCGCCGAGGAAATATCCCTGAGCAAGTCAAATATCCTGAAAGTTGACGCACAGGTGAGCGAGAATAACAACTTCGCGTTCAAGATAGTCCTCGAAGTCAAAAACATCGAACATCTGAATGAAATAATCAAGCGGCTGAAAACGGTGAAAAACATTACCGACGTCCATAAAGTAAACGAAAAAGTAGTATTGAAATAACACCGCCCCATGAAACTGATTCTGGCATCATCATCACCCCGCCGCAGGGAACTGCTTGGACTGATTACCTCCTCATTTGAAATCATCGCCCCTGACATTGACGAGGACACCGACCATGTGGAAACCCCCCGGCAGTACGCTGAACGCATGGCGTACCTGAAGGCGTCGGCAGTGCACATTGAACCGCTCAGCGCCCGCCGCGAACCATGTCTGATAATTTCCTGCGATACAATCGTCACCATTGACGGCAGGATCATCGGCAAGCCCCTTGATTTCAACGATGCCTTCCGCACCCTCCGAAGCCTCAGCGGCAGGACACACCGGGTAATCACATCACTGACGCTTCGGATAGAAGATTCCTCCCCCGAAATACTCACCGCATCGGAAACAACCGGCGTCACCATGAAAGACCTCAGCGATGAAACAATCACTGAATATCTCAGCATGATAGAATACCGCGATAAAGCCGGAAGCTATGCCCTCCAGGAACATGGAGACATGATCATCGACAGCGTCAGGGGTTCAGTTTCCAACGTTATTGGATTTCCCCTCCGTCTCTTTCTGCAGATGACACAGGGGAAAAAAATCCTTGATGGAATCGGTCCCTGAGATACCGGTGAATCTGTCAGGACATCCGCTTAAGCATATTAATAACTTGACATAATATTTTCACCGTGGTGATGTCACCTGAAAAACAGAACGGCTCACCGTTGTAACACCACTACATTGACAGAACGTATTGCGAGGTCCGGTAATGACAGGAAAACGGAAAAATCATATCATTCACACACGAATGAACGTATCGATTTTCACCATAGCACTTATAATAATCACATCGCTTTCATGCCAGAGAGATTTACTGCAGCGCGCGACAGCTGCCCCTGCGGAAAGTGAACAGCTGGTGCTTTTCAGCAGCACGCCCCAGGAAAATCTTAGTCCCACCAAGTGGGACACTGGAAATACAATCATATCCAACGAGGCCAGGCTGGAACTGTATCATCCCCATATTAAAGACATCGGGGGGGGATATATAAGCGTCGGCGGCACCCAGAATTTCATCCTCGCCTCATGGGCGAATTCAGAATGGGTCTGGCTCATGGATTTCACCCGCCGCGTTGTTGCCGCCAACAAGATTCACATCGCGTTTCTCAAGCACGCGGAGAACCCCGCTGCATTCAGGGAACTCTGGAAGAAAAAATCCTATAAAACCGTGGAGAAGATATTAAAGGACGAATACTCCCAGCTGCCGGAATACCAGTTTATCCGGCAGACCTGGAATGTCGGCCGGCAGTATATCCCATGGCGTTTCGGCTCCCTGGACAGGCTGGTGAAAAAGAGAAAATATAAAATCTGGCTCAACGATCAGGACCTGTATCAGAGACTCCGCTCCCTCGCACAGCGCGGCCGGATAATGGCCGTCAGGGGCAACCTCAACGGACCCACCACGGTGCTGGGGGTAGCGGAAACGGCCAAAAAGATGCAGGTGCCCATACGGATAATATATTTTTCCAATGCCGAAGAGTATATGCGCACCTATTCACCGCAGTTCAGAAAAAACTTTACCGCGCTGCCTGTTGACGAAAAATCAAAGGTCCTCAGGACCATTTCGGTGTATCAGCGGCTGTTCCCATGGAGCCCTGATTCGATATTGTCCAGCGAAAAGGGATTTCATTACAACATAATGCCGGCGGGAGTATTTCAGTCATGGCTGGATCAGACCCCGGGTAAATTAAATGTCGTCGATATCATGAGAAAGGGCGAAGTGAACAGAAAGGACGGCTTCAGCGTTGTAAACGCACTCCCTGTTGTACCGGAACCTCCGAAAAAGGACACACCGGCGCAGACAGGCAAATAATATGAAACGAACCGCCACACTCCTGTACGCTGCGGGATTAACAGCGATGCTGTTCGCAGTATCGCTGCATCTTCTGTCCGGCAGCTCCGCGGGAAATGCCGTATATGCTGACTGCGCCGCTATCGCGGTGCCGCCGGGGATGAAGTGTATTCCGGGGGGCCCCTTTATCCGGGGAAGCAACCGCACCACAGTTGATGAAGACAGCTGGCGGAAGGTCCGCGATGAAGCGCCGGAAATGACGGTGACCGTGAATACCTTTTTCATGGACACCAATGAAGTCACCTTCAGCGAATATCAGAAATGCGTACAGGCAAAGGGCTGCAGGCCCGCAAGGCCAAATTACAGGGGGTACAGCAGGCCGAACCAGCCCATGCTGGGAGTCAACTGGTATCACGCCCATGAATACTGCCGATGGGCCGGGAAACGCCTCCCTACGGAAGCGGAATGGGAAAAAGCCGCAAGGGGCGCCGATGGTGAACTGTATCCCTGGGGCAATACACACGCCGACTGCACCCGGGCCATAATACAGGAGAAAGGGAAAAAAGGCTGCGGGAAAGGCACAACCTGGGATGTCGGCTCACGCCCTCCCAACAGATACGGCCTGTACGATATGGCGGGCAACTCATGGGAGTGGGTCCATGACTGGTACAGCGCTGATTATGCGAAATGCGGAGCTCCCTGCGCCGGAATTGATCCCCGAGGCCCCTGCGGAGGGAAACTCCGGTGTCCGGGTCACACAAAAAAGGTTGTCCGGGGCGGTTCCTGGTGGTGGAACGCTTCCTCTACTCTCGGATCAAACCGCAGGCCCCATTATGCTTCGAACCGGCCGTACCACCACTTCGGATTCCGTTGTGCGAAATCATCAGAAAAATCCGAAAATTAAAAATTTTAATTGTACGCCGCTTTACATTGTGTAATTATTATATTTGGTGTGCCGCAATGCTATAGATTTCACTTTGTATGATCGATAGTAGAAGTAACGGAACAGATCAGAAATATCCGGTTTTCACAATACAGTTTTTTTACGATAAAAAAAACAATCATTATCAGGAAATGCAACATCTACTGTATGGATAACGGCATAAAAAAAGAAATTAACTATCTCGACAGTTTCAATGCGGATACCTCTGTTGTTCCAACTGTTATCGCGTCCCTCGTGAACCATCTCAGGGAGATGAAATATCCCCGTGAGGAAATCGATGAAATCATCCTCTCCATGGATGAAGCGATTACCAATGCCGTTCAGGAGACAATCCGTAAAAAGGACCGGTCGGATGAACTGAACAATCACGAAAGACGTGAAATCACCATCCGCTACAATATCACCGACAACGATTTCGATGCAACCATCATTGACCACGGCAAAGGTCTGGACCTCCAGAACATCGTGGGCATCATCCCCGACAGGGACTCAAAGGATTATCACGACCAGATAATCCGCTATGCGACGGAATCAGAAAAAAAACGAATAACCGTAAGGGTAAACGGAAATGAAATAACCCTGAAAGGGATAGGTGCGGGCTTTAAAATCATCCTGGCATTTATGGATACCGTCACTATCGACCTCATCGACAAGGAAAAGGTCATATCGAACAGCATATCTGAATTCACCGACGGAACAATACTGAACCTGAAAAGGAAAAGGAGATACCGTACATGAGCGACACCCCGTTGAAAGCATACAAAAACCCTGATTTTATCCAGTCCCGAGAAGCCCGGACAGTAAGAATACTCTGTGAATATATTGAACCGGAAAAAAGACTCCACGAGATGAATATCAACCACACTGTGGTATTTTTCGGCTCCGCAAGAATCCATCCCGAGGCGAACAAAGATCCGAAAATGACACAATACTACTGGGCCGCTGAAGAGCTGGCGTATCGCCTCGCGGAATGGTCAAAGACGCTGCCGAAAGATGTTGATTTTCATGTCTGCACCGGGGGCGGACCTGGCATCATGGAAGCGGCAAACCGCGGAGCCGGCCGCGCGGGGGCTGAAACAATCGGATACAACATATCGCTCCCCTTTGAGCAGCACCCGAACGAATATATTACCCCTGATCTCAACTTCGAGTTTCACTATTTTTTCATGAGAAAGCTCTGGTTTCTCTATCACGCGAAAGCCCTTATCGCGTTCCCCGGCGGTTTCGGCACACTCGATGAATTGTTCGAGGTCCTGACTCTGAAGCAGACAAAGAAGCTTGAAAAACACGAGATACCCATTCTCCTGTTCGACAAAGAATACTGGGACCAGATTGTGAATTTTGACAGACTTGCCGAGATGGGGCTCATTTCTCCGGAAGATCTGAAGCTGTTTCATTTCTTCGAATCACCGGAGGAGGGATTTGAATACCTCTCAAAACGCCTTGTCCATCTGATGAATATTACCAATTACCGGGTGTAGCTGCTTTCGATTGCGGTACGGCGCATTGTCCCGCAATTCCGGCAAAAAGCGTCTGCCCTGTACCATGCATGAAGAAAATGTGATTGACGAATTTTATATAAAAATAAATACTATTACCAGCAGAAATAATTGACTGTCATGGAGTGAGGATGAAACTCAGGAATATCGCATCGGGGTTTGCTGTTTTTTTGGCCATCACGTCACTGGGCACTGGTCATGGTCAGACAGAAACTGGTTATAAAAAATACAGTAACCAGCAGTTTAATTATTCCATTATTGTTCCCTCAGCGTGGTCCCTCTATGACTTGAATCTCAGCGATAAGCACATTATGCTGGTAGAAAAGAACCGGACAACGGAAATTAAGATACGAGCCTTCAAATCCGCAGACACCGATTTCGATAAAATGGTATCAAAAAACAGCTGGCAGCTTCGGAAGATTGATCCGCTCCTGAACAAAATCATTGAAACGGAAAAGATTGTAATCAGACAAAAGACCAGCAAGCTCCTTGTGTTCGAATACCGGTCCCGGAGAACAAAGATACTTCAACGTACGATGATCACAAAAAATGGCGATACGATATATATTATTGAATGCAAGTCCCCCATCAGCACGTTCTACAATTTCGAGAACACCTTTAACATTGCCCTCTCCAGTTTCGATATACTGCAACAGCGGGAACAGGGAAGTAAAGAACAGTCACCCGGGAACATAGTCCCCGCGGAACCTGCTGATACTATTCAGAAGAAAGAGAGATCGGAAGAAATACCGGAAGAAAAGTTTTTTGAACTTGATTAGATGATCCCGCACCAGATGTGTTCACTGCTCACAGCCCTTTCCCCGGATTCAGTGTAACTGTTATCGCTTCTGTTTCTGAAGGGGAAAAACTGTGCCCAAGGCCGGACTTGAACCGGCACGGACATTAAAGCCCAAGGGATTTTAAGTCCCTTGTGTCTACCAATTCCACCACTTGGGCATAAAGAAAAACTAACGGCCTGAGAAATGAAAGGATGCAGCCAGCCAGCTCACTACGGCAAAAGGAGTATACCGTTAATCACTCAGCCGGCATACGGCCATTGAGGACAGCAATGAGGCGCCGAGCGGATTCGAACCGCTGAATAGAGATTTTGCAGACCTCCCCCTTAGCCACTTGGGTACGGCGCCGTTCACAGTGCGTCAAAAACATGCACATATATAAATCACGCCCGATGACTGTCAACATTAAAATG
>JAKQCH010000028.1 GCA_029573825.1 Spirochaetota bacterium
CCGTCAGTTCCCGTTATCGCGATGATGTTCCCCCGGGCATGACGGTACGCAAGTTCAATTTCGGAAATGACAGGAATTCCTCTTTTCTGCGCCTCACGGATCAGGGGAATTCGCTGGGGAACTCCCGGACTGAGGACAACAAGCTCATATCCTTCATCCAGCAGCGAAGGGTCCTGATTTCCCGCGATCACCTTCACCGAAGAATCAAGCTTTTCGATGACCGGCGCGAGATCTTCCCGGCTCTTCGTGTCGGTAATGCTCACCTGCGCCCCTCTCCCCGCGAGAAAATTTCCGGAGGCAAGGCCGGTGCGGTATCCAAGGCCCGCAATGAGTATTTTTTTATTGTTATAATTCATTGTTTCCATAATCATAGAATCTTCAGAGAACTCAGTCCAAGAATCGCGAGTATTATTCCAAGAATCCACATCCGCACCACAACCTTCTGCTCAGGCCATCCCGACAGCTCAAAGTGGTGGTGAATGGGAGCCATCTTGAACACCCGCTTCTTTCTTAACTTAAATATTCCCACCTGTATAATAACAGAAAGGGCCTCAACAACGAAAACTCCTCCCACGATAAAGAGAAACACTTCTTTTTTAATCATCACCGCAATGATTCCGATAACCCCTCCGAGAGCGAGTGAACCGGTGTCTCCCATGAAAACCGATGCCGGGTTGCAGTTAAACCAGAGAAACCCCACCGATGCGCCGATGAGTGCCGAAAGAAATACTGTCAGTTCTGCGCTTTCGGGGATATATGGTATGCGGAGATAGGTGGCAATCTTCACATGCCCTGAAAGATAAGTCATAATCGCGAGACTCACCGCAACGCTTATTACGGAACCGATCGCGAGGCCGTCAAGGCCGTCGGTGAGGTTCACCGCGTTTGAACTGCCCACAATCACAATTGTCGCGAACACGACCCATACCCATGCGAGATCCAGAATTGCTTCGTTTACAAAGGGGATAAAAAGTTTTGTTCCATGTTCTGCGCTCGAAGGAAAAAGATACACAAGGAGCGACACCGCGCCGGCCACGAGAAGCTGAAACACAAGTTTCATTTTCGCGGGAACACCGTCCTTTTTTTTCTTAATTGATTTAATATAATCGTCAACAAAGCCGAGAATACCGAAAAGGAGAGTTGCACCCAGAAGAATAAGCAGATAATAATTTTTAAAATTACCCCAGAAAAATATCGATACGACCACAGCGCCGAGGATGATAATGCCCCCCATGGTGGGAGTACCGGCCTTCGCCCTGTGAGTCTCCGGACCGAGCTCCCGAATTTCCTCTTTGAACTTAAGCCCCTGAAGCCACGTTATCAGCATCTTTCCGAAAATCAGCACCAGCACCAGCGATGTCAGCGCCGCATACGCCGACCTGAAAGAAATATACTGAAATATTCTCAGAAATGAAAGGTGATCCTGTAATGGCAGCAATAAATGATACAGCATAGTGTTTTCTAATGGACAATCGCGTCCACAACCTCCTCCATCTTCATTGACCGCGAGCCCTTCACGAGGACCACATCGGATTCAGTGAGTATATGCGCAAGATGAGCGGACAGATCATTCTTGTTTTCAAAGTAATGTATGCTGCCGGAATCCATCCCGGCCTTCCCGGCTCCAACAGCTATATCTTTCGCCATGGGCCCCCATGCGAGGAGAAGATCAAAACCGCTGGCAACCACCATACGTCCGGCTCGCTCATGGCACTCCCGGGAATGCTCTCCCAGCTCCAGCATATCGGAAAGGACCGCAATCCTTCGGCGCTCGGGAAATACACGCTTCACCGACTCCAGGGAATACTGCGTTGAAAGGGGATTGGAATTATAACTGTCGTTGATGATGATATACCCCCGGTCAATAACTTCGCTCCGCATCCCAACACCGCGAAATCCCAACAATGCCTCCCGGATATCCTCCCCTCCCATACCAATCTCGAAGGCAACGGAAATGGCGGCCAGTATATTATATACATTATGGAGCCCGTACAGCGGCGCGGCATACTTCACACCATTGACTGTAACGGTGACCGATTCGCGGGTAAGCTCATAGGAGTCCGGCATCACATCAGCGCCGCCATGAATACCGAAGTTCACCACGCGGAGTCCCTTTTCCATTGCCCGGGAATGCAAAAAGTCAAAACAATCAGTGTCGCGGTTGATAAAGACCACGGAACCTGCAGCCATGGCATTCATGATTTCACTCTTCGCCCGTGCAACACCTTCAATCCCGCCAAGAAATTCAATATGCCCCTCGCCGACATTTGTTATCACTGCCATATCCGGCCTGGCAATAGCCGCAAGGCGGTCAATTTCACCGTGATGGTTCATCCCCATTTCCACCACTGCCATTTCATGTGAGGCATCAAGCCGCAGGAGGGTAAAGGGAAGTCCTATTTCATTGTTGTAATTCTTTTCATTTTTCAGGCACCGGTACCGTGCGTTCAGAATGGTCCACAGCAGTTCCTTCGTCGTTGTTTTCCCATTGGTTCCGGTAATGCCGATCACGCGGAGATCAGCAGTATTTCTATGGGCCGCGGCAATGCTGCCGAGGGCGCGGAGTGTATCATCGCAGGCGATAACTGCGACATCGTCATCAGTATCACCGGAAGCATGCACTTCATGAGTAAGATATCCCGCGATTTTTCTGTCCCGTGCAAGGCCACCAATAAATTCATGCCCATTAAACCTTTCTCCGGCAATTGGAATAAAAAGACATTCGGGGCCAAGCTCACGGGAATCGGTTGTAATAGTGGAAAAACGGGTATCGGCGCGCCCCTTCACCAGGGAACCGCCGCTCATTGCCGCCACTGCACCGGCAGTTGTGAGAAAATCAACCTTCAACCCGCCACCCTCTGCTGAATATATTTTCCGGCTATTTCCCTGTCATCGAAATGTATTTTTTCCGTCCCTAATATCTGATAGTCCTCATGTCCCTTGCCGGCAATGATGATAAGGTCCCCCTTCTCCGCCTTTTCAATGGCGTTCCGTATTGCCGTTTCGCGGTCCGGCTCCACTTCATAGTTGGAAGCGGTGATACCCGCAAGAATATCGTCAATGATAACCTTCGGGTCCTCTTTGCGCGGATTATCACTGGTGATCACCACGTGATCAGAAAGTAATGTGGCAACCTTTCCCATCAGTGGACGTTTGGTGCGATCCCTGTTGCCGCCGCATCCGAACACCGTAATGAGGCGATGCGGATTCAGTTCACGTGCGGAAAGAAGCAGTTTTTCAAGAGCATCATCAGTATGGGCGTAATCAACCACCACGCTGAAACCCTCTCCGGAGTCAATGCAGTCAAAACGTCCCGGCACCGTATTCACCTCACCGAGCCCCGCAGCGATAACATCGTCAGCAATGCCGAGGCTGCAGGCGGCCGCGAAGGCGCTCATGGAATTATACACGTTAAACCGTCCCGCAACCTTCATAACGACATCCCGCTGGAAACCAGGCCCCTGCATCCGGTATCCAATGCCTCTGATGGTGTTCACGATCGAACCCGCCACAGGCATGTAGTCTGCGTTATGAGCGGTGCCGAAGCTGATGAATGGGTAGCGGTATCGCCCCCTCTCTTTAAAAATCCTGATGCCATAGGGATCATCCGTGTTAATCACCGCTGATTTATTTTTTTTCATGCTGCGTTCCAGAATTTCAAATATCTTCATCTTGGCAGCAAAGTACTCTTCAAAG
>JAKQCH010000039.1 GCA_029573825.1 Spirochaetota bacterium
CGGCCCCGTCAGAATACGCTGCATATCCCGCCGGAACATGATGTTTTTATCCCGAGACGAGCGTATCCATTTGTTGCATACATGCAGGTACAGCTTGTTCGTATACTGCATTTTGTAATTCTGATGCACCCTAAAGAGGAAAACCGTGAGTGATAAAATTATTGTAACGCTTCCAGATTCTTCAACCCTTTCTGTCAATAAGGGGGAGTCCTCCTATGACGTAGCAGGCCTGATATCCAAAGGACTCCAGAAAAATGCCCTGGCGGCAAAGGTCAACGGCATTATGGTCGATATCACCAGGCCCCTGGAGGGGGATGTTTCCGTCGAAATAGTCACATTTCAGACCGCGGAAGGGAAGGACATCTTCTGGCATTCCGGCTCACACCTTCTAGCCCAGGCGGTGAAACGGCTTTTCCCTGCCGCGAAGTACACCATAGGGCCCGCGATTGACAATGGGTTCTACTATGATTTTGATATCGACCGCCCCTTCACTCCTGAAGACATTGAGAAGATCGAAGCTGAAATGCAGAAAATCGCGGAGGAGGATATCCCCCTTGTCCGTGAAGATATGACTCGTGAAGCGGCGATAGAGCTTTTTACCTCCATCGGTGAAATGTACAAGGTTGAAATTCTCAATGAAATTGAATCGCCTTCGGTGTCGGTGTACCGGCAGGGGGAATTTGTTGATCTCTGCAGGGGGCCCCATGTGCCCAGGACATCGTATCTGAAGGCATGCAAGGTGATCTCCGTTGCGGGTGCCTACTGGCGGGGAAATGAAAAGAACAAGATGCTTCAGCGGATATACGGCATCGCCTTTCCCGATGCGAAACAGCTAAAAAAACACCTGGAAATGCTGGAGGAGGCGAAAAACCGCGACCACCGGAAGTTGGGGAAGGAGCTGGAACTTTTTTCAGTCCATGAGGATTCCGGCGCAGGGTTGATCCTGTGGCATCCCAGAGGGGCGCGCCTCCGGAACACCATTGAGGATTTCTGGCGAAGCGAGCATTACCGGAACGGCTACGAGATGGTGCAGTCTCCCCACATAGGGAAGGGGCAGCTGTGGCAGACAAGCGGTCACCTCGACTTTTACCGTGAGAACATGTATTCCTCTATGGAAATTGACGGGCAGGAATATTTTGTCAAACCGATGAACTGTCCTTTTCATATTATAATGTATAAGAGCAAGGCCTGGTCCTATCGGGACCTGCCGCTCCGCTGGGCGGAACTCGGTACGGTGTACCGATATGAACGGAGCGGTGTGCTCCACGGCCTGCTCCGGGTCCGTGGATTTACCCAGGACGATGCACACCTCTTCTGCAGGCCGGACCAGATGCCGGAGGAGATTGACAGGGTTCTGGCATTCAGTCTTTACATGCTCCGTTCATTCGGATTTGATGATTTCAAGGTGTATCTTGCGACGAAGCCGGCGGAAAAGTCCGTGGGCGATGTGAAGAACTGGGACGACGCCACCAAAGCCCTTGAGGAGTCGGTAAAGCGTGCCGGCATTGACTATGAAGTTGATGAAGGGGGCGGAGCCTTTTACGGCCCCAAGATTGATATAAAGATAAAGGATGTTCTGGGGAGAGAATGGCAGTGCAGCACCATCCAGTTCGACTTCAACCTTCCGGAACGGTTTGACGTTACCTATGTGGGGCAGGATGGACAGAAACACCGTCCCTACATGATTCACCGGGCGCTTCTGGGGTCTCTGGAACGTTTTATCGGCATCCTGATTGAGCATTACGGGGGCAGATTCCCCTTCTGGCTGTCACCGGTGCAGATTAAACTGATCAGTGTGGGCGAGGAGCAGGCTGAACATGCGCGGAAACTTGCTGACCGTTTCCTCCAGATTGGAATTCACGCAGAATATGATATTCGTGAGGAAACACTTGGATATAAGATCCGGGATGCTGTTTCGCAGAAGGTGCCCTATATAGGGGTTATCGGCGCACGGGAAGCCGAGTCCGATTCAATTTCCCTCCGTGTCCGGGGCGATAAGAATTCAGAGACGGTATCTGTGGCTGATTTTATAAAAATTGCGGAAAATGCTGTGGCCGAACGGAAATAATCCCTGAATACATGATGATCAAAAAAAAAATGTGTTGATTGAATTTTTAATTGATTTATATATGTAGTATATAATCTTTGTAAACTGTGTGGAAATACAGTTTTTGCAGGGTGTACGGGACTGAATTGTATCTGTTGCCGCCGGTAACAGGATGGTTCAGTTTTGTGTTTTGCGAAAGACTCGTATACAGTATCAACAGCGGGAGCGGCGGACAGCCGGTATCCTGTGTGGTATTGTGATCAGTGATATTCCGGTGTAATAACTAGGGGGTGTGTTATAGACAAGTTTGATTCCAAGAAGAGGTTCCGTACCAACGAGCATATTCGGGCAGATGAGGTCCGGCTTGTGGGGGAGGACGATGGACCGCGTGTTATTCCCATTGCAGATGCTCTGGCAATGGCAAAGGAGAGCGGACTTGATCTTGTTGAAATATCACCGAACCAGGACCCGCCTGTTGTAAAATTAATTGATTACAGCAAGTTCCGGTTCGACCAGATTAAAAAGGCCAAGGAAGCCAAGAAGAAACAGAAAATTGTCCATGTGAAGGAAATTAAATTCAGGCCTGCTATTGACAGTCACGATTACATGCACAAGATTAACCATGCGAAGGAATTTCTGGACAATGGTGACAAAGTCAAGTTTACCATAATGTTCCGGGGGCGCGAGATTGTCCACAAGGACCTTGGTTTTAAGATTATGGACAATGTGAAGGCTGACCTGGAAGGTATCGTACTGATTGAAAAGCACGCCTCAGTAGAAGGAAGAAATATAACAATGGTTGTTGCGCCGACTGTTGCCGCGACGCCAAAGCCGAAGAAACAGCATGACAACGAAAAGGAGTAAACGGAAATGCCTAAAATAAAAACCAACAGCGGCGCAAAAAAACGATTCAAGCTTACCAAAGGTGGAAAAGTGAAGCGCTTTTTCAGCTTTAAAAGCCATCTCCTGGAAGCCAAATCTCCCAAGAGAAAGAGGAAACTGAGAAAGGGAACTCTCGTATCAGCCGGTGATGAAGACCGTGTAAAGAGAATGATTCCCTACAAATAGCAATTAATCTTAATATATTGAGTAAGAGGTAGTATTATGCCGAGAGCAACAACCGGAAAGGTGCATCAGAAAAGAAGAAGAAATATTCTGAAGGACGCAAAGGGTTTTTACGGAGCGCGGAGTTTGCTGATCAGAACAGCGAAGGATGCCCGGAGAAGGGCCCTGCAGAATTCATATATACACCGGAGAAAGAAAAAAGGCGATTTCAGGTCACTCTGGATCCAGAGAATTAACGCAGCAGCCCGCATTTGCGGTGTCAGTTACAGCGTATTGATTTCCGGTATGAAGAAATCCGGAATTGAGGTGAACAGAAAGATGCTTGCGGAACTTGCAGTATATGACCTGAATGCGTTCAAAGCAGTTGTAGAGAAGGCAAAAGGAAAAGCTGCCTGATTGAAATCCTGGATGAGAACAGGCGGTTCTGTTGTTCCCGAATGCGGGAACGGGGGTTCTGCCGTTATGAAATGAAAACAGGTATTCTACATTTAATAGAAACACGAATAAGCGCCATCTGCATGGCGCTTATTTTTTTATGCATTCATGTATCTCCGGCATCGGGAGGGATGCCGTTCACGGAGACTATCCATACCCTTCCGGAGGGAGCGATTGAAACATTGTTCCGGACTGAAGTGCTTCGAATGGACGACTTCTCCCGCCGTGAGCGGTTCGGCATCGGTTTTGGTATACTTCCCCGGCTTTCCGCGTGGTACAGTGTTGAATACTGTCACACTTCCCCTGACCGCGGGGGAGGTGCGCTGGGAGACTCGTTTCTGCGAATATGGTATTATTGCGGAGAGTATTTCAGGGACCGGTTCCATGTGGGAATATCTTCCGAATTCAGGTTACCTTCTGGTGAAAACGCCTATGTGAATCCTAAATGGAGAAACCTGTCCTTCGGGAACCCTGAACTGAAGCTGGGGCCTGTGGTGCAGTTTGACGCGGGGCATGTCTTTTTTCACGGAAACCTTTTTTACGTGCTGCGTGCGGCGTATGAGGAAAGCTTTTACAGCGGGTTTTCCGTCAATCCCGCAAAGGGTGAAACATGGGGCAGGTTTTTCGGGCTTAACCCCGGCTCAGAAGAGGCGTTCCTCTACAATGAGCGCCTGAAAAACGACTATGTCATTGTATCATGTGCGGTTAACACCGACCGCTGGTATCCCGTACTGCCGTATTGTGGCATATACTGCTCTTCACGTGTATACAAAAGAACAACCTCCTATGACGAGCTTCCGATGGAAGGATCGGGAGCGGTTCCGGTAATTGTATATACCGGAGTTCGATACTTTATAAGCTATCAGACGTACGCGGGGATATTCGGCGCGGTAAACCTTCACCGGGAAGAAAATTATGTAAAAGAAGTAATGGGTTTTAATTTTAGCTTGCAATTTTAAAAGAACGGGGTTACTTTGATAGGGCGGTTCAGATTGTTACAGTGATTTCCATTATTGTGATATTTGTTCGGTACAGAGAATTTTATTATTTATACCCCGGTGATAACGACCGAAAATAATTAAAGGTATATTGTTTTGGAGGTAGTATATGATATCCTTACAGCAGCTTGAAGAACTCGAGGGCAGGATAATAAAAGCATTACAGCTGATTACTGATTTGCGTACTGAAAACTCGAAGCTGGAAACGGACAATGAGTCACTGAAAGCTGAAACTGAAGAGGCACGGCTGAG
>JAKQCH010000095.1 GCA_029573825.1 Spirochaetota bacterium
CGCGTCATGGGACTTTAATCACGACTGCCGTTCTTCAATCATTGACGGCACGCAGACGAGCGTGAGCGGGAAGCGTTTCGTGAAACTCCTCGCATGGTTTGATAATGAATGGGGATACGCAAACCGGATGCTGGACACAACGATTGCGCTCCTTGAGGCGTAATATGCAGACCTTCACGTCCTGGCAGACGTCATGTATCGTTCGGCGCGCAGCAGCTTGTTCTATTTCTGTGTTATTCTGACTTCATTAGTTTTCAGAAGAGGCAGTATCACATCTCGTTCATTACCACTCATTACGATCGCATTGCACGGGCATTGCAGTGCGCATTGACCGCATCCTATGCATTTTAACGGCTGGATATACGCTTTTTTCTCATGGAGCGATATTGCCGACACAGGGCAGTACCGGACACAACGGCCGCATCCGCTGCAGACATCAGGATTTTTCATCTCCGCGATATAATATGCCCTGAAATGAAGTCCTGTTATGCCGCGGTTATAGGAACCGAGTATCCCGCAGCAGTCCCAGCAGCAGCTGCATATCCCCAGTTCCGGGAGATCAATATTCTCCCGTTCATGAAATACCATGTGGACGGCGCCTTTTTTTGCGGCCAGGGTGACGATCTCAATTGCCTCAGCCGGGGATATCCGTCGTCCAAGGTTGTAGCGCACAATATGTTCCGCGAAATCGCCGATTGCGAGGCAGGCTTCATGGGGCATGTCGAATGCGCAGGGTTCATCTACCATTTTTCTCCACTGGCGGCAGAAGCAGTGACCGACGGCAATGGCATTCCGTTCGCCGTATTTCCTGATCAGGGAAATCACATCACTCTCATTGATGACATGCTGGTCCGGGACAGGTTCTCCTTCATTGATAATAACTGTCCGCGTGCCGGAGGAAGGGGCTGGTGCAACAATACGGTTTTCAGGTGCGGAAAAGTGCTGCCTGAGGTTCCGGAGGTTCCTGATCGGAAAAACATTGAACTGCTTCCAGTATTTGAAGAGATTGTCCAGCCGCCGGGCAAACTCCCTGTGCTGCGGTGTTTCCTTTCCTCCGAAAAGAAAGACCTCAAACCATCCCATAAGGATTGGCGCAAGTGAATAGCTCTCCTCGCCGGATTCATTTTTTCTCATCCATATAAGGCCTTTTTCAAGTATCGTGGAGAAAAAGTGAGAGAATGATGCAGTGTCATGGGATGATATGTTTTCAGCTTCCTCCCATGTACGGGGCTCTGTTCCAAATGAAAGGAGAAAGTCGGTTTCCTCCGGAGTAATGGCAGCATCAAATACATAGAACAGTTCCCGCGACACAAAGGTAGAGGGGTCATTCTGCTTGTTCATCAAATTCGCGAGGGTGCGGAGCTTCTTTTCCCTTTCCCGGGACAATACGATATCAGTCATTATATTTCCCCGGTGCTGCTATAATGGATATACCATCGTTTCTGCATTTGTTAAAATCCAATGGCCTTCAGCCATATTTCTGTGGGGGGTATGATTTTTCTTTTTTTCAGATCAAAGAGTGCGCCGGTGAAAACTGCTTCGCTGCATAAATCGTTATTATCATTGAACATCTGTTGCTGCACGATATAAATTCTTTCAGATTTCATGATGCAATGCGAGTCAATGCGGATTGTCTGGTTCGGCAGAATTTCCTTCCGGTATTTAAGCGTCACTTCAAGTATAACAGGTCCCTGCTGGTGTTCCTGGATTTCCTTCATGCCGTATCCGTTGGAGGCGATAATGTCCCAGCGGGCTTCTTCAAAGAGCTGCAGATACGCGGCATTGTTCACATGTCCGAAAGCATCAATATGTGTATCGCGGACAGTGCAGGAATAGGTGAAAGGACGGCTTCTCTGATTTTCAATGGTATTCATATCTGAAAAGGCTCCGGAAAGGATGATAATATTATGCTCTTTGTCATATATATACCGGCTGAACAATAATGTCAACAAAAGGATTCCTCTTGTCGTAAAAGAATGATATTGTTTGTCGCGTTTAAATGAAAAAAGGAACCATAGTGGTCCCTTTGCCGGATACGCTTATTTGTTTGATGTAATATTACGCGGAAATTTCCTTTCGGCTGTTGACTTCTGTTATAAACTGGGCACACTGAGATATCCACATCAGCTTCTGCTCAGAGGTGAGCGATGTAAATTCGGTATGGCCGTCAAAGTCTTCGCAGGTGGTGTGTTCAATGCAGTGAAGAAACGATTCCCGTTCCATTAACTGAACATTACTCATTATAAATCCTCGGATTTTCGCAATATCTTCTCAAGAAGGTGAATATCATACAAATCCTTATCTCTGGGATTTTCAATCACTTTTTTCATCTCAAGTAATTTTTTTTTGGTTACCAGCTTAACAGTGCTGTCTCCGATGGTAATTGTATCGACAAAACTGTTTAAAGAATCAAATGATATCGCATCGGTTATGAAAATATCAACCTGCCGGTAGGGGTTATGGAGGTCGATAAAGGTGAAGACCAGGGCATTTTTCTCTTCGACCATGAGGCGACGCATCTCGGGGTCAAGAATGGATTCGGCAGAGACAGGCACCCGCGGCACCAAGCCTAATTTCTTCATGGCGTCGATAAAACGTCTGAGGTTCTGTTCGCGAAGGTCCACTGAGAGATCCAGGTCCATGGTCATTCTCTCGATACCATGGAGGACCAGGGCGACTCCTCCGCAGATTATGAAATCCACGTCACTCTCCGAGAGAGTTGTTATTATTTCCTTCAGGTGATTTACTCTTCGCATTGCCATAATTCATATCTGACGTTGATTTGTGTGATGTATTAATTATTTCTGTATAGAGTATAAGAAAGTGAATAAATATGTAAATAACATTTTCAGGGTCGGGCAAATTGCCTGTGCCGGCTTAATTGAGATTTGACCGGGGTTTAAATATTTCTGTGATGTGTAATGAGTGTCCAAATAAAAATTAATGAAACAAAAATATTGACATTTTTATAAAATATCATATTATAATTAGTATCGCAATTAAAAGATATTAGAGATATCAACAGGGAGGAGCTATGAAAAAATCAGGTTTGTTTATCGCAGTTATTCTGTTTATCGCGTGCAGTGTTTCAGCGGTGCACGCATGGCCGGATGGTCAGCGCCAGGGACTTCTGCTGGGAATAACAGGCGGAATCGGTAATATGGAAATGGAATTCAAGGACAACTCCTATGATGATACCTGTTACATGGCAGGTCTTTATATCGGCGCAGGACTCACTGAGCAGTTTCTTATAAGCTTCCGGTACCGGTATCATAATTCGGAAATCAACGATATTACCTATCATACCTTTATGTGGACCGGGGACCTTATGTTTTTTCCTGTACCAGATATGGGACTTTTCCTAAATGCGGGGATAGGACGTGCCCTTGTGGACCCTGATGTTGCCAATGTGGAAAGCAAGTCAGGTGTCGTATTTTACGGTGGGATCGGGTACGAGATCACAAAATGGGTATTTCTCGAAGTTGATTACAGCAGGGCTGATCTTGAAGACGATATAACAGGATCTACCATACTGTTTTCAATAAGTATAATCGGATACTGATCATCTGATTTCAATAAGTCGGTTTCCCTCATTACAGTGGGGGATGGAATTGCTGTTGTGGCGGTTTTCCTCGGGATGTGTTTGTTTTTTATACAAAGGGGCATTGTGTGGATGCACAATCGTCGTATTCGACTCAGGGAAGATAATCTTCCCTGACAGGTGAAAAAACTTCAATGGCAACTGATTCTTCAACGGCAACTGCGCAGTGCATAACATCCCCGGGAATATTCCAGCTGTCTCCCGGTATGGTGGTGAATTCCCGGTCGTCTATGGTTAAAATCAATTTACCCGTGATCAAATATCCCGTTTGCTCCTGGGGATGACTGTGTGCGGGGAGGCGTACCCCTTTTCGCAGATGGAATTCTGTCATAAGCATGGTGTCTCCGAAAACGGTCGTTTTCATCGTGATTCCCGGAACCACATCCCTGCTCTGAATATCGCTTCCTTTTGTAAACATCTGAATCCTCCTGTGGCGCGATAACGATTATCGGGTTTTGCCGGACTGTGTCAAGCAGATAAACACTGCGGATTGATCCTCCCGGAGAAAGGAATTCAGATTTCATTTTTTCAGGAAAATCGCCGTGGAAGGGGTATCTTATTTTCCCGGGGCGATATCCTCCCCTGGTCGTAAAAATACACAGCATTGATGCAGAAATAATTCGGGAGTATGTATGAAAGGGGCTTCAATTTTTGATGTTCATGCCGGATCATGGGACACTGCGCCAAGAATGTCTCTGGCGAAGGCGGTATTTGAGGCAATTTGTCAGCGGGTTGCTATTGATACTTCCATGAAAGTTCTGGATTTTGGTGCGGGGACGGGGCTGCTGAGCGTGGCGGCGGGGGGTTGCGCGGGAGAAGTGACTGCAATGGATACATCCGGTAAAATGCTTGCGGTACTTGATGACAAGCTCCGGGACCGGGAAATACGGAATATACGCACCTGTCACTGTGACCTGGTCAACGAGACTCATCTTCGTGGAGAGTATGACCTGATAATCAGTTCCATGACCCTTCATCACGTGAAGGACACGGCGTTGCTGTTTACGCGATTTCACGACGTTTTAAAGACAGGCGGCGAATTCGCGGTTGCGGACCTTGATGCAGAGGATGGAATGTTTCATACTGACAATACCGGCGTTCACCATTTTGGCTTTTCACGGGACGCTCTTTTCGCGGCGGCAGCGGATGCCGGTTTCCGCAATCTCCGGTATGAAATTGTTCACAGGATGGAAAAAAAACGCCGTGACGGCACTGTGGGGGATTATCGAATATTTCTTTTCACCGGGAATACATGATTTTTCAGCGTCACCTTTTAATGGGGTTATTGTGCTTGTGTCCTGAAATCGGGAAATGACAGGATAAACCCGGTGCCTTCGGGCAAAC
>JAKQCH010000131.1 GCA_029573825.1 Spirochaetota bacterium
ACCATGGCCGTGGAAAAACTGACACTGCACAGGTCCCGTGATCAGCAGGCCCCCTGCTGCAACTGTAATAACATACCTACCGTAAATACTCCCTTTGTCCAATAAAAAATATTACCGCAACAGGAAATACATTGACTGGTCCACTTATTCATGGATTGATGAAATGACTGGGAAATGAAAACTATCCTTTTGCTGTTGCAGCAGGCAGAAATATAAAATTTATTACGCAGTGCCATGTATCAAAATCATGAAATTGCCGTAAACTCATGATATAGTACAGTTACTGAAAATTCATTTCATACAGGTAGTTAGTTCTCCAATTTACCTGTAACAGGAAAACGCCATGCCGGAATTCAAAGTTCTTTCAAAATTCAAACCCTCCGATGACCAGGAGAAGGCAATTGCGGCGATCACAGATAACATCCAGAAAGGGATGAAATACCAGACCCTTCTGGGGGTAACAGGGTCCGGGAAGACCTTCACCATGGCAAAGGTCATCGAGAAAGTGCAGAAACCCACCCTGGTGCTGACCCACAACAAGACACTCGCCGCCCAGCTCTACCGGGAGTTCAGCGAGTTTTTCCCGGACAATGCCGTGGAGTATTTTGTCTCCTACTACGACTACTATCAGCCGGAAGCATATGTCGTGACTCAGGACCTCTACATTGAAAAGGACGCCTCCATCAATGACGAGATTGACCGCCTCCGCCTCAAGGCGACATCTTCAATTCTGGACCGCAATGACGTCATCGTGGTGTCCTCTGTTTCCTGCATTTACGGGCTGGGAAGCCCGAAGGACTACGAAGAAATGCAGGTGGCCCTCCATATCGGCGACACCGTCAACAGGGACGATCTTCTGCGGCAGCTTGTGACAATCCATTATGAACGAAACGATATTTCTTTTGTACGAGGCACGTTCCGCGCACGGGGAGACGTGGTGGAGATATATCCGGCGTACCTGAAGCATTCCCTGCGTATTGAATTTTTCGGCGATGAGATTGAGCGCATCTCCATGACAGATCCCCTCACCGGCAAAACGATGAAACACCTCGATGTTGCCTATATCTACCCCGCGAAGCATTTTGTGACGCCTCCTGACGAAATGAAGAAAACCATTGCAATGATTGAAGAGGAGCTTGACAGCCGCCTCATTAAACTCCGCTCCCAGAACAAGCTTCTGGAGGCACAGCGGCTTGAATCGCGCACCCGCTACGACATGGAAATGCTCATGGCTATGGGATATTGCAACGGCATCGAAAACTACTCCCGTATAATATCCCGCAGGAAAGCGGGTGAACCGCCGGCGTGTCTTCTCGATTACTTCAAGGGAAATTACATGATGTTCATCGATGAATCCCATGTCACCCTTCCCCAGGTGCGGGGCATGTACGAGGGGGACCGATCACGGAAAACAAACCTTGTGGAATTCGGGTTCCGCCTTCCCTCAGCGCTCGACAACAGACCCCTCTTCTTCGAGGAATTTGAAAAAATTCAGGATCAGACCCTCTTCGTATCGGCGACCCCCGGCGACTACGAATTAGAGGTAAGCGGCGCCGTGGTTGAGCAGGTCATTCGTCCCACAGGCCTCATTGATCCCCGCATTGAAGTACGTACGGCAGAAAACCAGATTGACGACCTTATCGGCGAAGTGAACCGCCGGGTAGAGAGCAATGAGCGGACCCTGGTAACGACCCTCACAAAAAAAATGGCCGAAGACCTTGCGGATTATTTCACCAGCGCCGGAATAAAGGCAAAGTAC
>JAKQCH010000156.1 GCA_029573825.1 Spirochaetota bacterium
GTCCCGTGATGTTTTTAATTCAATGAACGCAATTATTACCGCGACAATCATTGATGATAACGCAACAATAACAGGGACCCACTGAAGATCTGCCGGTCGTGCTCGTGATGTAATGGTACGATATCCTTCATGAAATAAATCCACCCCGGCGTAGGCGATAAAAAGCCCCACAAACAGCAGGGCAAGGGTCTCTGCTTTATACAGGCCATACGGAAACCTGTTGTTCTTCGGTCTTCGCGCAAGATACAGCCCGAAGGCGGAGGCCACAATTGCGGCAGTGTCGGCGAAACTGTGCATTGAATCAGCAATAAGCACGTCACTGGAATAATATCGTCCCGCGCCATACTTCACAATTGCGAGTATAAGCGTCGCGACAGAGGCACCGAGCGCAACCCGCCCCCCATGGAGCAGTTTCTTCTGATTATCATTTTTCATTGTTCCCGACTTCTTCTTCAAACCGGAGTCGTCCCATCATCGGTGTATTGCAGTGAGGGCATTGAACCTGGAAACACGGCGTCCCCCGGAGGTGGGGAATAACAGTTTTGCACCGGGGGCAGATACACTCTCCGCACCTCTGCCCCCTGCCTCTGCCGCTTTCCCCTCTATTTCTGTTCCTGAACATGTGTACGCTCCCCTGTAGTGTGTCTGCGCCTTATGCATCCCCGGCAAGTACCAGGGACACCTTTCCCCAAATCTCCCTGATCTTTTCTGTTGTTTCGTTATCAGCATACTCAATAACCGAGATTCCCTGCATTTGGGCATGGGTTATTGACTTGTCATAGGGAATCATCCCGAGAAAATCCGCATTATGCTCACCGGCAATCGTCCTGATTTCTTCCGACTTCGCGGGATTCAGATCAGATTTATTGACGATGATACCGCAGGAAACATTAAAAAATTTTATAACATCAAGAACACGTTCCAGATCATGAATCCCGGACACAGTGGGTTCCGTCACCACCAGGGCATAATCGGTCCCGGTAATCGACGCGATAACAGGACATCCCGTTCCCGGTGACCCGTCAACAAGGGTCTTCCTGATGTTGTATCTCTCAGCAAGCTCATTTTTCTTGTTACGCACAAGGCTTACCAGCTTGCCCGAATTTTCCTCCGCGACGCCAAGCTTCGCATGACTCATGGGGCCAAATCTCGTGTCGGAAACATACCACTCACCATTTACTGAGACCTCGTTTTTTACCGCGTCAAATTTGCATACAATTGAACAGACGCCGCAGCCCTCACAGGATATTTCATCGACCCGGTACACGGTTCTGCCGCCTTCATCTGCTTTTTTAATCGCGTCAAATCGACAGTGTGAAAAACATTTGCCGCAACCGGTACATTTTTCCGGATCAATTTCCGCCATGACACCGCCGCTGAAGTCCCCCCGCTCCTTAATCTCCGGAGCAAGTACCAGATGAAGGTCCGCAGCATCGACATCACAGTCTGAAATGACAATATTTTTTTCTATCGCGCAAAAGCTCGCGGCAATAGATGTTTTACCGGTACCGCCCTTGCCGCTTATAACCACAACCTCTTTTGAGGTATTCGGTGACGTGCTGTTTTTCACCGCAACCTTTATCAGGTTGGAATGCAGAGAGCGCTTTTTCTCAACCCGGCTTTTCAACGGGGGCCGTTTTTCCTGCGAGCGGATTAAAATTTTCTCCGCGATTGTCCTGAAGGCCTCCTCGTAATGCGGCAATTTATCCACAGCCATGTCGCCAATGGAATAGCATTCCGCTATTGCACGGTCATCGGGTATCTCGCCTATTATTTCCAGTTTCTCCTCTTTACAGTAATCATCAAGGGGCGAATATTTTTTTTCAGCACGGTTAACCAGTACCACGGGCTCAATCCCGGTCGCCCTGCACATATCAACAGACAACTTCAAATCATTAAGCCCGAAAGGCGTGGGGTCGGTAACCAGCACACAGATATCCGAATCCCGAACCGTTTCAACCACAGGACAGGACGTTCCCGGAGGCGAATCAAGAATATTTATTCCTTCGCCAATATAACGCTTCACATTTTTTATCAGCCTCGGCGACATTCCGCCTTCACCAGTCTTCAATACCGCATAATGAACATCAATGGAACCGCTCGTCCCGTGAAGCGCTTTTCCGATGACCCTGTCCTTTTCAACAATAGCATTCTCAGGACAGACAAGAATACAGGCGCCGCAGATATGACACAGGTCCTGAAAAAACAGGGCTTTCCCCTTTATCACCGCAATTGCATTATAATTACAATGTGCTTCACAAAGCCCGCATCCGGTGCATTTTTCATGATCAATACCGACAGGAGAAAAGACTACCGCATCCTCCTCCTTTGATATAACAGGCTTTAAAAAAAGATGGCCGTTGGGCTCCTCAACGTCACAGTCAAGATACCGCACCGCATGCCCTGCCTTTTCCAGAACCCGGGCAATATTTGTTGAAACAAAAGTTTTCCCGGTCCCTCCCTTGCCGCTTGATATTACGATAGTTGTTTGTTTTATCATAACAATACATACTGCTCCTTATCATAAATTGTTCCGCCACATGAGCGCCACACACCCCCCCATGCACACTGCAGGCTATTATTCACCTTTTTCGACGGTATTGATTTTATTTTTAATATCCGCAAGCATATCTTCCAGCTGCTTCGCCTGCTCCTTCAGAGAGGCGATATCATCCTGTTTCCGGGAAGGAGGGACTGTGTTTGCGTCCGGAGTCTGCATACCGCCAGGCTGGTTCGTAACCCCCATTCCCATACCCCGTCCTGCGCCCTGACCCATTCCGCGGCCTGTTCCCATGCCTCGCCCTGAACCCATACCGCGGCCGGACCCCTGGCCCATGCCTCGTCCTGAACCCATACCCATTCCACCGCCGGAAGGAGAATTCATCCCGAAGTGCGACTCCACGGAAGGGCCGTTCACCTCACTGTAGGTGCCATTTTTATAACCCTTAACCGCCTCTTCGACGGTAACACCCCTTGCGCCGACAATCATTTTAACTCCGGCAGCCTGTAATACTGACGAGGCATTGGGACCGAAGTTTCCTGTAATAACAGCCTCCACTCCCCTGTCTGCCACCAGACGGGCCGACTGTATGCCGGCGCCTCCGGATGCTCCCGCGGCATCATTATTCACAGCTTCATACTGCATTGTCTCAGTATCAATAAACAGAAAATAACTGCACCGCCCGAACCGTGGGTCCACCTGTGAATTCAAATCAGGCCCCGTTGATGTGACACAAACATTCATCTGCTCCTCCCTACTCTGTTATTAATAAAAACAGCTTCATTTCATTTTTCAACTCTCAGATAACCGGCCCCCTGCTGATGAAAAACAGCTACTGCCGGACTCGCTTCTTCGTGGAGTAAAACCACCTCACTATGTTAAATCATAATAAAAAGGGGCTCCGGTTTCATCGAAAAATACAAAGATGATAATGATTTTCATTATCATCTTTGTATTTTTTAATCATAAGTCAAGCACCAATTGCGAAATAGCACAAATTTTTTATAGAATCCATATTTCCACCGGTGAGAAATAGTGAAGCACCGGCATTCCATAATGAAGATACCGTGGAATAGTAACCTTTTTTTCTTGAAAAAACATGGTGTGAGCTTTTCTATGAGAGAAAATCACCTCACAAAAGGATTATTAAATGAAGGTACTATGCTCTCAATGCGGAATGGAACAAAACAGCGACAATGTATGCCGTGTTGACGGCAAGATTATCTGCCATCAATGCATGTATGGTGATATGGAACCGATACGGGTGTATCCCATTGGAATTGTCCGAAATTCTCAAAAACGCGCCATGGTCCGCTTCGGGATAAAAGATAAAAGCGCCATATCGACAATAGAACTCCACTCGTCACAAAAGCCATTTATGTATAAACTTGAGGAAGAAACACATATTACAGTAATATATCACCTGCATAAATCGAAGCCGGTAAAATCTGTTTTCAGGCGGGGCCTTGACGGTAAAAAGGTGGGGGTGTTCGCCTCACGGACTCCGGACCGCCTGTCCGGGCTTGCGATCCAGGACGTACGGCTTGTGGGGATTGAAGATACAACACTCTATGTTGAAGGTCTTGACGCGATTGACGGCAGCCCGGTGCTTGATATAAAGCTTTGCTGGAACAACCGGTCATAAGAAGGATGAGAGATTTCAGCCCGCCTCTATCGACATGATCTTCACATCGCGCTCGCTGACACCCTCAATTTCCCTGAACACCGGAACGCGCATCCCCTGTCGTATGCGAAACCCCTTTGTCGGCCTGAAGGTTCTGCCGCCGTCCGATACATAATTTTCTACCCCGGCATCCGCGGCACTCCTGAAAAACGAGATGGAGGATGCCGCAAGGGACTCGCTGTAGAAAAGATCTCCCGCAAGAATAACATCATACTCCTTCATTTCTTCCGGTGTCATTACAAAGGGGTCCTGTACAACGATCTTACATTTCACCTTATTCTCTTCCGCGGTCATTTCAGCAAGGGCAACCGCCGCAGCATCGATGTCCATGCCGGTCACCTTCGCCCCCGCCTTCGCCGCGGCAACCGCGGTGATGCCGCTTCCGGTACCCACATCAAGTACCCGCTTCCCGGAGAACAGTTTCCTGTTGTCCAGAATATACCGCGCAAGGGCGCGCCCTCCGGGCCATATAATCGCCCAGAAGGGGACCGGGGCGTTCCTGTCACGGTTATAGGCGATCTGCCACAGCCCTGTGAGATCAAAGGTGTTCCATACCCTGATCTCCGGGCAGAGAGGATCAGGCGCCAGGGCGCCGTATTTTTCCATATAGAGAGAAAGGAGCGGCAGCGTATCAGGCGCCGGTATGTGTTTCTTCATGTAGATTGTCCAATACCATGAGATTGACAGAACGGCAGCTGTCTCGGCAGGACAACACTATACATCTGCTCCGGCGCAATCAAGGACAAAAGAATTACCGGGAAAAATTTCCCCGGCGCAAAAATTAATTGATGACGGAAGCCCGAAGTATGGTAATGATATTACGATTCATCAAAGGAGTACGGGGGGAATATGTCTTTCAGGATACGACGGATACACTACGACTCACTTCCCGCCAACCGGGCGGCGATACAGGGCATAATGGAAATCACGCGTTCCGAGATCCCGGACATTTCCGAAGAAGCCATTGCACACATGGAATCGCTGCTGAAAAACCCCGTGTTCCGCAATATGCATTACTCCTTCTTTGTCGCGGAGAACGGACGCGGCGACGTGTTAGGCTTCGCGGAGCTGTCCCACGCGGAGGACTGCAGCTTCTGCTTTCTTGATCTCATAGGACTGCGGAAAACCAGGGCGGGGCGCGGAATCGGCAGCGCCCTGTACCGCCGGGTCCGGGAGGAGGCGCTCCGCCTCCGTTCACGGGGCCTGTTCATGGAGTGCCTCACTGACGACCCCAGGGCCTTTCCGGATAAAGCCGTCATGAAAGAGAACAGTTCACGTCTCAGGTTCTACGAGCAGTCCGGTGCGCGCCCTGTCATTAATACACTGTATGAAGAAAACAGCCTGAAGCATTATCCGAATCCCTACTTCCTTCTCTTCGACGATATCGGGACCGGGCTGGAACTGCCCCTGCCGAAGGCGAGAAGGATTGTCCGGGCGATCCTTGAACGAAAATATGCCGGGGACTGCACCGAAAAGGAAATCCGCGCCGTGCTGCTGTCCATGCGGGACGACCCCCTCCTGGTGCGCTCCCCGCGATATCTCCGTCATGAGAAAAACAGCCGGGATTTCTCGGTACCGGTGAAGCGGAAGATACCCCTCATCATCAATGACGGTCACGATATCCATCACATCAGGGAAAAGGGGTACGTGGAATCGCCGGTGCGCATCACGTCAATTCTGAAGCACATTCTGAAGAGCGACCTTTTCCAGAAATGCGCGCCGTCGCGGTATTCCGAACGCCGCATACGGGCCGTCCACGACAGGGACTTCGTGACATATTTCAAAAAGGTATCGGCCCTGGTTCCCGCGGGGAAATCGCTGTATCCCGACGTGTTCCCCATCCGCAGGAACGTACGGCCCCCGAAAAAACTCGTGTCCCGCGCCGGGTATTACTGCATTGACATCTACAGCCCCATCAACAGGAACTCCTACATCGCCGCGCGCGGCGCCGTGGACTGCGCCCTCACGGGGGCGGACAGAATTCTCCGGGGAGACCGTATCGCCTATGCCCTGGTGCGGCCACCGGGACATCATGCCGGGAAAAACTCCTTCGGGGGTTTCTGCTACTTCAACTCCACCGCCATTGCCGCGGAGTACCTCAGTTCCTACGGCCGCGTTGCTGTTCTTGACCTCGACTATCACCACGGGAACGGTCAACAGGAAATATTCTACGAGCGGAGCGACGTGCTCACTGTTTCAATTCACGCCGATCCCGATTTCGAGTATCCCCATTTCAGCGGGTTCAGCGACGAGGGCGGAACCGGAGAAGGCGCCGGCCGGAACCTCAACATTCCCCTGCCGGAAGGCATCGACGGCCACCGGTACGGCAGGGCCTTCAGGAAAGCGCTGCTGACAGTAAGAAAATTCAGTCCCGATTTCCTCATTATCGCCCTGGGCCTTGACACCGCGAAGGGTGACCCCACGGGGACATGGAACCTGGTGCGGGAGGACTTTCACCGCAACGGCCTCGCTATCGGCGGGCTCCGCGTGCCGGTGCTGGTGGTCCAGGAGGGGGGGTATGACAGCAGGGTTCTTGGCGCCAATGTCCTGGGTTTCTTCAGGGGGCTTTTCACCGGCATGTACGGGTGACGGGCGCCTGCATGCACACCGGATTTTCATGACACCGGTGAGCGCCCCATGGCGTGAAAGATATTCTGCCGATCCATGGAAAAATATCAACCCCCCTTAACAATGTGCCGACACAGTAACGTGCATTCATTATACGCCGGACATTCCGGCTGAAAAATTATAACCAGGAGCATCGTGTATGATAAAATTCTACGGGTACAAAAAATGCGGCACTTCAAAAAAGGGAGAAAAGGCGCTCCAGAACGCCGGCGTCGACTACACCTTCATTGACATCACTGAAAAACCGCCGGCAAAGGCCGCGCTGAAAAAGATGATTCAGCAGTCCGGCGAACCGGCCACGAAGTTCTTCAACACCTCCGGCGTGGAGTACAAATCGCAGAACCTCAAGGATAAGCTGAAGGACATGAGCGAAAAGGACATGATTGAACTCCTCGCCTCCAACGGAAAGCTCATCAAGCGCCCCCTGGTCACCGACGGCGCCGCCTCCACCGTGGGATTCAAGGAAGAGGTGTTTCTGAAGACCTGGAAGTAACGGATATTCACCCCTCCCCGGCTTCGCCGCGCCCTCCCCTTCGTTAGGTGAGGGCTCCTATGGAGGAAATGGTTTCATTTCATTCAGGTAATTGTTCACCGCCATGTGAATACTCACAGAGCAAATGTCCTGTTACCGCTCCCCCCTCGCCACCGTGGAGAGGGGGCCAGGGGGTGAGGTCAGTTTTTCTTCAGTTCCTTCATGCGCCGGCTCACATAGAAATGGTAACCGCTCATGTCTTTCTTCCTGGCCAGCCGGCCCCATGAGTCCTTTTCATCCCTGTCCATGGTTCGCCATTCGGCCACCACCTGTTTCATGTTGTCCCGCTGCTTGCGCTGCGCCGGGGTGTCGGGGTTCCGCTGGGGCACCAGCTTCCGCACATGCACCTTCCCCTTCCTGTTTACATACACGACATCGCCCATCTTACCGCTGAGCCCTCTCAGCAGTACCGTTGTAATGACAGTGGCCATTGTGTTCCTCCAGATTTTATTAACATATATTCAGTAGTGCGGTTTTGAGGGATAAACTGACAAAGTTTTTTACCTCACCCGGCCTCCGGCCTGCCCTCTCCGCACGGAGAGAGCTTCTATGGAGGGAAGGGCTTCATTTTATTCATGGTATTCTTTCAGTCCGGCCCCCAACCCCCGGAGGGGGCTTTAAGGATCAGGCAGCAGGATATATTTTTATGTGCGTCATGAACGGGCTGCCATCTCGACCCCTCCCCGGCTTCGCCGCGCCCTCCCCTTCGTTAGGTGATGGCTCCCGTGGAGGAGAGAATCCGCATTTTGAAATAGAATTATTTTCCGGCGAAATTGTATCTGTCACAAGGATGGCCAGGACCGGTGCGGGAGCGGGCTGTTATGGTATTACCGGGTTTACCTTATGGGCTGTTTAGGCAAATCCCGGGAGTATCCCAGGATTATCCCACCGGTAACCCAGGATAATGGAGGGATAAGATATAATTTTTATTCTGATTCGGATGTGCGGTGCGCCGTGTATCTCCGGGAGACCACGGGCGCGGGTGGTGCGGGTGTCTGGATATGGTGGGCCTGTATAGTAGTGCGGAAAATCGGGGGGTATCGACAAATAATTTTTTTTCTCGGGCAGAACTGCCGGGGGTGTTGCTGGATTATCTTTTACCGCCGGTATTGTGGCATGGTCAGGAGTTGTGGTCAGGGGAGAATATATTTTATTTTTATGTACATATATATTTGTTTTTTGATTGATTATCATAGTTGGTGGATTAGATGTAGGAGTATACGTGTCAGTTCGTGTATTAACGAGTTGTATACCATAAAAACACATAACTTTTTCCTTCGAAAAATATTGACAACTGTTCACATGTATGCTAACTATTGAATTATGAATAGAACTATAATCTTTTACAGAACAAAAGATGGAAACTGCCCAGTAGAAGATTTTCTTGATTCTCTTCCTGGAAAAGTTGTTCAAAAGATTGCATGGGTACTTGAAATATTAGAGCAGCAAGGAATGCTTCCATCTACATATTTCAAGAAACTTGTTAATACTGAGATTTGGGAATGTCGTATTCAGCACGGTTCAAATATTTATAGAATATTCTGTTTTTTCGATAAAGGATCTATAATAATTCTTACACATGGTTTCATCAAGAAAACACAAAAAACACCAATTGATGAAATTAAAAGAGCAGAAGAATATCGAAGTGATTATTTAAAAAGGAGAAAGTTATGAGTGATTTAAAAAAATACATAAATAAACGAAAAGCAAGCGATCCTGATTTCGCACAAGGATATGACATAGGATTAGAAGAATTTAAGATTGGATTAGTTCTTCGACAAGAACGAGAAAAAAGTGGATTAACCCAAGAGGAATTAGCTAAAAAAATAAAGACAACGAAAAGTGCAATATCTCGAATCGAAAATCATTCTGAAGATATTAAGCTTTCTACTTTGATGAAAGTAGCAAAAGCATTAGGGAAGAATGTTTCTATAAAACTTATGTAAGATGTGGTTTTTACGGCGTACAACAGCGGGTTGCCGCGGCGCCCGTCCGCAAACGGCAGCGGACATGCTTGGGCTTGAAGCCGCATTCACATCTATTGTTTTCCGAAAAATATACCTTGAAATTATAATGATAACATTATTTCTATCTTTATCACACTACTCCCTCACAAAATCTCCAGAAAAAACGATAGCACATGTGTAAAGTGATTGACCAGATAGGTGTATTTTAATATACGTGGGGATGGGGAATGTTGAGGAAGTGTATAAATGATCTTTCAGTGTTAACACCGATATATTTATTACGGACGTAATGACCAGCTACAACAATTGAACACTTTTCGGAGGAGAATCATGAAAAGCGAAATGTGGACATCCTTCATACCGATAATTGCAATGTTTGTTATTTTTTATATTATTATAAAATTCATCAACGGATTGAAAAAATGACAAACGAGAGATCAGGGGCACAATCTTTCTTGTCGTTCTCTTCGCCAGCGTTAAGTCATACGATATTCCAGGTAATGGCGTTGGGGTGAGAGTACAGCTTTCTTGTAATAGATAGGTTCCGATTGTCAATAACCGCAAAGCTGACCCCTCAGTTTTCGGTATACTGCCCCCCCCTCATTTAATTTGAAGATAATTTTATTCTTCATGAGCCTGTCTATAACTTTTCCCTTGAATTTTTATTTTATGACAATCCTATCAAGGAGAGCAGAAGAAATAACTGGTTCCCCGAAGAGCTCCCCCATTTTGCAAAAGGTCTGTTGCTGGTGATAATGCATATTCCAGCCGGGCCAGTTCCAAACCTGCAACCCCTCGCGAGACACGACGTCGAGCCATGGCGCGTCGGACAGGACGTTCGTTACGCGCCATGAGGGAGCTCATGTCATGAACAGAAGTGCCTTCACTACCCTGCCCTGCAGCATGTAACGTGAATGAAACCGGGTGCCGCTAAACAAGGCCTCGCCGCTTGAGAGCGGGAGGGGGGTCCGGGGGGAGGGTGGAACCCTTCACACGGGAACATGCAGTTCCTTTCAGGGACACCCGAAAATACCGGCAGTGCAGCAAATCGCATGAACAGCAACAGATATGATACATATACGTTTATCACTTGACAGGGTAAGCCTTTTTTAATACCTTTTTCGGACCAGGAGCATACTATGAACATAAAAGAAGATATTAAACCCATTTCATACATAAAATCCCACGCTGCGGATATACTGAAATATATCAATGAAAAACGCAGGCCCATAATAATAACGCAAAACGGTGAAGCAAAGGGTGTTTTTATTGATTCCGACAGTTACCAGAATATGAAAAACACCATGAGTCTGATGAAAATGTTACTTCTTGCCGAAGCGCAGGTTTCCAGAGGTGCAACTGTTGACCACGATGAGATGTTTAAAGAGTTCGAAAAAAAATTTGAAGATGCAGCACAATGAATTACAGAATTTCATGGACCCGGTATGCCCAAAAAAGTCTAAACGACATATTGGAGTATATAATAGAACATGATGGAAAAATCATTGCGCATAAAATTTATCAGAAAATTCAGGATAAAACTAATCTTTTAAAAGTAAGCCCGTTACAGGGCAGAGAATTGAAAGAATTAAAATCCTTAAAAAAGAAGTATCGTGAAATAATTATTACACCCTGGAGGATTATTTACTCGGTCGAAAATGAAGTAGTGAGTGTACTATTGATTATTGACGGCCGCAGGGACCTGGAAGAGCTGTTATATGAAATGATAATCAATAGTGACTTCACCTGAACAGCCCTGCATCTGACACATGCTCTTCTTTGTCCCGGTTATTGACAACTGTAATTAAGGGAGCTTTCGGATATATTAATTTTCAATCAATTTTGTAGTATCAATAATAACTATTATTATACGAGGACAACAGCATGAATAAAAAAGTACTATTTGCCTGCTTAATATTATTGGCGTTTCTGTTTTGTGTCAGTCAAACGTATGCCTCTTTTTACAATTATTGTTATTTCAGGATAAAAATCATCAATTCGATACATGAACCGGTTCATTATGACAAGAATGGATTTATTTCTAAAAAATACACTTTTCGAATAGAAAGTGTTGATAAATGTATAGGACGTGGTGCAAATGAGTATTGTAAAAGCTACAACAATACGATCAAAACGAAAAGCCTGCTTTTTAACCACAATAACAAATCGTTAAACATAATATCAGGTACTGTTCTTAGTATTAAGTTAACTATTGACCCTTATCATTCTGAAAAATGGGAAGTTTTTATTAAAAAGTGAACGTTCTCGAGAGTTACCATTGAATATATCGGAGGAGCCGACAAAACGTTTACCCAATATACATCCCGGTGAAATACTTGAAGAAGAATTTTTGAAACCACTGAATATTACTGCTTATCAACTCGCAAAAGAAACTAAAATTCCTCAAACAAGAATATCTGAAATATTAAAAAATCGGAGAAGAAAAGCACCATATCTATCCTGAATTAAAAGAGATTCATACATTTAGAAAAAATAACCTTGACCCATACGATACATTATCGTATAATTATCACATGAAAGTAACAGCACTTATACCAGATGAACTGGTGAATGATGTAAAGCATTTCGCAGGTGGAAAAAACCTTACCGAAAGTCTCGTGATTGCACTTGAAGAATGGCTTTCTTTAAAAAGAATTCATTCATTAAACGATCAAATATCAAAGCAACCATTGCAGTTTTCAAAAGATTTCTCTGCTGCTAAAGCACGTGAAGTCAATCGAAAAAGATGATAATTCCGGATACTTCGATATGGATTGAATTCTTGAAAAACAATCCGGAATACTTTTCGACAGTAAAAGATTTATTGGAAAATCGAAAAGTATTAGCAATCGAATGCATTTTCGGTGAATTACTTCAGGGAGCAAAAAACAAACGTGAAATAGAAATCATTTCCTTATACTGGGAAAACCTTCCAAAAGCTATTATTGAAAATGGATGGATTGAAGCTGGCAAGTATTCTTCACAAAACAAATTAACATCGCATGGTGTTGGCTTAATAGATAGTCTCATTATTGTTACAGCAAAAAAAGTTCACACCCGGGTATGGTCATTGGATAAAAAATTAAATTCACTTTTAAAAAAAGAAGAAAGATTTACTTCTTAGTTATTGATTACCCTTACTGTAGTTTTTGCTATGCCACATAACACAGGAGTCTGCCGTAAAAGCCCACGACTGTCATTTATCCTAATCCACCTTTTATCGACAATAAATGAAATCAAATCATAAAGCACATTCCCCGCTGTGGGTGAGGCCGGGAGGTCATTGTCATCATGGAAATCCCCAACTAAAATAACATTTCATTTATTTCACATTAATAAAACATTGTTTCATTAATATCTTGACAATAAAACATAATTTTAGTATTGTTACCTCATACAGGTGATGCCATGAATACCATAAAAACAGACATACCGGAAAAGCTTAAATCACGCCTCTACCCCGCGGTGCTGGAGCAGTTTTCAAAACATGATTTTCACGATGTGAACATCCGTGACATATCAAAGGTGACCGGCATCAGCACCGCCACCCTGTACAAGTACTTTGACTCCAAGGAAGAGCTTCTGTTCAGGATCATCGACGAAAAACTCAATGAGCTGGGAGACCTTATGCGTCTCCACATAGCGGGACTGGTGAACACCAAGGAGATTTTCCGCAAGCTTTTCTGGGTCACCATGGATTTCTTTGACCGCAACCCGGAGCTGGCGGTCACTACCTTCATCACGGTCCCCCTGAAGCGGTTCATGGAAAGCGGCACCTGGCGGCGGGAAAAGGAAATCGACATCCTGAACAATGTGATCGACAAAGCAAAGGAGCGCGGCGCCGTGGACCGTGACATCGACAACCGCTACTACGCGGACATCTATTTCATGATAGCCCACCGTCACATTCACAACTGGTATTTTCACGGCAGGAAATGGAACCTCGCGGACACCATACATGACTTCTTCGATTTTTTCTGGAAGATAGTGAAACCGATGGCGGAGATGTGACCCATGGACGGAAGGAACACGATCACCAGGACCTCCTCCTTCACCCTGCATTGTATTGAAGGCTACATTAACAACATCTTTCTCGTGGAGTACCCGGAAGGCATTCTCGCCATTGATCCCGGTGTTGCCAGCGACCTGCCCCTTATTGAACGCTACTGCGCAGAGGTGCTCCGCCGCCCGGTGACTGATATCACCCTCAGCGTGGTGTCCCACATGCATCCGGACCACGCCGGAGGGGCAACGGGGCTCAGGAAAAAATACGGCATCCCTATCGCCGCCCACAGGCTCGTGGATTCATGGTACGCCGGGGTGACGGGACTCATTCAGCACCTCCTCGACATATACATGACGCAGATTGTGGCGCGGCGCAGCAAACGCCCTCTGCGGCGGATATCTTTCAAGCGGATCATAAAGCCCGATCGTCCCCTGATTGACAGCATGTACCTTCCGGGATTTGACGACTGGAGGGTGCTGTACATCCCCGGACATACCAACCATGACATTGTGCTGTTCAATAAAAAAGAGAAAATACTGTATGCCGCGGATTCAATCGTGAATGTCAGGGGATCATTCTTCCTCCCGATCCCTGTGATCTTCAAAAAAAAGATGATCAGCTCCTACAAAAAAATGGGGGCCCTCAACGCCTCGACGATCCTCCTGGCCCACGGCGGCACTATTTCCGGCACCAGGGGAAAGGATATATTCAGCTACCTGAGCGGGCTCGTCTTTGAACCTGTCCCCGCCCTCGCGCGCCTTCCCTACCGGCTGTCGCGGTTTTCTCCCGGCATCTGGAAACCATATATGAAAAAACGGTTCAGTGCCGCTGTAAAAAAAATTATTAAATAATTCATCACATTTTTTTTGTCAGTCCCGCTCCGGGAGGGTTTTCGGTTCACACCGGTAATATAATCCTGTCACCCTGCAGGACATTTTTATGATTGCATAAAACATTGGATATATTTTATAATGTGCCCATACTGTTATCTGCATTTTGGAAGGAGCCCTTCTGGGTCATGGCATACATCGCAATAATTGGAGAAGAAAAGGAAGGGCCCGCCGCTGTCAAAACCATGCTTTCTGATTTCGGGCATGAGACATCGGACATTATGAAACCGGAAAGAGCCCTAGCCGGTCTCCTCGACGAACCAAATCCTGACCTCTGTATACTCGATCTGACATGTCAGAATACGGCAGAAACCATCAACGCGGCAAAATCAATATCAGATAAGTATGCAATCCCGGTACTATTTACGGTAAATCCGGATGCTGACATCACCCTGCTGCGTAATGCGCTCCTTACATCTCCTGAAGGTTTTATCGTTCTTCCCGCAGAGCCCCTGCAGCTCCGCCTTACTGTTGAATCATTGATGATGCAGCAAATCGGGAAAATGGCCCTCCTGGAAAGCGAAGAAAAATACCGCGCCATTGTGGAAAACACCCATGACGCGGTGTATATCTACCGCAATAACCGGTTTATTTTTGTAAACAGGAGACTCCGGGAACTTCTTGGATATACCGGGGATGAACTTCTGGGGAAACCATTCCAGGAATTTCTTCATCCCGATGACCGGGAGAGGATCCTGGAATACGCGCAGATGCGCGCCCGGAAAGAACCTGCACCGGAAGTATACGAAGCCCGTGTTATCACGAAGACCGGAGAAACAAGAATTTTTTCATTCAGGCCGTCCGAAATTACTCTCTCCGGCGAATACGCGGTATTAGGGGCTGCAACGGACATCACTGACCAGCAGGAATATGAAAAGGCTCTCATCGAAAGCGAGAAAAAATACCGCTCGGTAATTGAAAACATAAGTGATGTGTATTACCGCTCAGATTCCGCGGGAATAATCACCATGACAAGCCCCTCGGGACCCGTGTTATTCGGATACGACTCGGTTGAAGAGGTACTGGGTCTTTCCCTGGAACGCCTGTGGGAAGATCCGCAGAACAGATATAAACTTCTCGACAAAATGCGGGAAACGGGGAAGCTCAACGATGTTGAGATCGTATTAGTCAGGAAAGACGGTTCCCCTATTTCCGTTTCCCTCAGCGCTAATTTTCTTTATGATGAGCAGGGCGCCCTCCTCGGAACAGAGGGAATCCTCCGGGATATCAGCGAAAGGAAACAGGCGGAAGAGAAACTCCGGCAGAGCGAAGAACGCATGCGGCGCATTCTTGAGTCGACCAATGACGGGTACTATGAATGGAACATCGTAACGGGAGAAATTTTCATCAACGACCGCTATGTTGAATTATTGGGATATGCGAAAAATGAACTTCCGGAAGTGTTTGAAGAATGGCAGCAGCACGTTCATCCGGATGATATCGACACCGTGATGAAGCATCTCACTGATGCCATAGCGGGGAAATCAGAAAACTACATCGCAGAATACCGCATGATGTCCAAAAACGGCGAATGGGTATGGATAGCCGACAACGGCCGTGTGGTTGAACACGATGCTGATGGAAATCCTGTCCGTTTTGCTGGCGCTCATCGCGACATCACAGAACAGAAAAAAACCGAGGACGCCCTGCGTGAAAGCGAGCAGCGCCTCAGAACGCTGATCAACGCCATGCCCGATATTGTCTGCTTCAAGGACAGCAAAGGGCGCTGGCTTGAGGCGAACGATTACGACCTGAAACTATTTCAGCTTGAGGGCGTTGACTACCGCGGCAAAAAGGACTCCGAACTTGCGGAGTACAGCGATTTCTACCGCGATGCGTTTCTCACCTGCGAGGAAACCGATGAAATCGCCTGGAACACGCCGGGATACACCAGGGGTATTGAAACGATCCCGCGTCCCGACGGGGAGCCCTTCATTTTTGATATCATCAAGGTACCCACCTTTGAACAGGAGGGCGTCAGAAAAGGGCTGGTGGTAGTGGGCCGCGACGTCACGGAGCTGAAACGCACCGAGGAGCAGCTGAAGTCATCGCTGCTGGAAAAAGAGGTGCTCCTGCGCGAAGTACATCACCGGGTCAAAAACAACTTCCAGGTAATCACAAGCCTTCTGAACCTGCAGTCGGGAACCATTACCGAGACAGCGCAGGTCCGGCAGTTCAACGAAATCAAGACGCGGATTCGCTCCATGGCGCTGATACATGAAAAGCTGTACCAGTCTGATGACATGGCCCATATTGACTTTTCCTCATACATCAGGACCATTTCCCATGAGCTCTATCAGAACCATTACAGTTCTCCCGGCGCCCCGGAACTTTCTCTCAACTGCGACGATATATCCCTCACCGTTGACCAGGCAATCCCCTGCGGCCTGATAATAAATGAACTTCTCACCAACATCATGAAATACGCCTTTCCACCGGGATTTTCAGGTGAAAAAACAATACACATATCCTTTCATGAATTTACTGAATACCGTCCGGTACTCAGAGTGAGAGACACCGGTGTGGGCATCCCGGAAACGCTCAACTTCGAGAAGAATGAGTCTCTGGGACTCACCCTTGTGCGGATGCTCACCCTGCAGCTTCAGGGCAATCTGGTTATGAACAGAGAAAGAGGTACCGAGTTCATCATTTCCTTCATAAGAAAATAAACCATCTTCCCTTACCGGTATTGCACATCTGGGGGGGTGATATCATTTTTTTCCATAATACGCAACCGCTTCAATTTCCACAAGGGCCCCCAGGGGAAGCCCTCCCCCCTGAAATGCCGCCCGCGCCGGATATTCACTGTCAAAATATGTTCCATACACTTCGTTCACTGCAGCAAAGTCCTGTATATCCGCGAGGATAACCGTTGTTTTCACCACATCCTTCATGGTAAGTCCTGCCGCTTCAATAATCGATTTCAGGTTATCCAGTGCCTGCGCCGCCTGCTCACCGGCGCGGGAACCACGAAGCTCCTTTGTTCCCGACACAAGGGCTATTTGCCCGGAAACAAAAAGAAAGTCCCCGGCACGCATGGCCTGTGAATAGGGCCCCGCGGCGGCGGGGGCGTTACCGGTATGAATTGCCTGTTTCATAAAGGTGTTCCTCCATTTCGTCAAGTCCTGATTTCCATTTATATAAAATCATGTATACACAATATTTTTTTTGTCAATACCAAAGCAATACTCGAAAACACCACTACACCACTATCCGTATTCGTAGATATTAATATTTGATTGACATATATACATATAGATGAACACTATTGAATATAAATAATATTTAACCCATGTACCATCATTTTTAAGGGAGGTGCTGTTATGAATCGAAGCGTTACCTTTCTTCTTTCCGTTTTTTCAGTAATTATGGCCCTTTCAATCGTCGCTCCTGCTTCCGCAATGGACTACATCATCGGCGCAAAGGGGGGATACTATGTGTGGCGACCGTTCCTACGGGACATCCCCGGAAGCTCGTTTTCCACGCTGGAGTCGGGAACCGGGGCATTAGCGGGACCGATTTTTGGAATATCCTTCACCAATGACATAACCCTTTCGGTATCGGGACTTTTCGG
>JAKQCH010000168.1 GCA_029573825.1 Spirochaetota bacterium
TCGGCGGAATGGAGCATTTAACGAGAGTCCCCATGGGTATGGCGGCGGTCCAGAAAGGGGCTGTCGCGCCCTATATGCCGTTTTTCCTTGAAAAGAAATACCGGCATTGGGAAATGGGAACAGTGACAAATATGGGGCTTACCGCTGAGAAGCTCGCATCGCAGACGGGCTTTACGCGAAAAGAAATGGATGAATGGGGAGTGCGTTCCCATAACCTTGCGCAAAAGGCGCAGGAGGATGGTTTTTTTAATGATGAGATACTGACTGTTGATTCCTTCCAGAAAGGCGGGACAGTTCTTTCGGTTAACCGTGATCAGGCGGTCCGTGAAGAAATTACGGTTGAAGATATGACCTCGCTGAAGCCGGCATACAAACCTGATGGCATTATTACCGCAGGCAACGCATCACCGCTGAATGCCGGGGTATCTTCAATGATTTTAATGTCGAAGGAAACTGCAAAGAAAAAAGGAATAAAGCCTCTGGCGACAGTACGGTCCATCGGATTCGCGGGTGTTGATCCGACAATTATGGGCATCGGGCCGGTTCCTGCCAGCCGCAAGGCGTTGAAAACAGCGGGGCTCAACGTGAGTGATGTCAACTTCTGGGAAATAAACGAGGCCTTCAGCATCGTCGTGCTCTATACCATGAAGGAACTGGGTATTGATCCGGAAAGAATTAATGTCATGGGGGGCAGCCTCGCAATCGGGCATCCCCTCGGCGCTACGGGTATTCGTCTTGTGGGGACCCTCGCGAGAATTCTCGCAAAAAAGGAAGGCCGGTACGGTATCGCAACGGCGTGCTGCGGCGGAGGACAGGGTGTCGCGACAGTTATTGAACGTGAAACGTATAACTGGTAATACTAAGTAATAGGAAGAAAACTATGGGAAATAATTCGATATCGACTGTTGCAATCATCGGGGCGGGGGACATGGGACATGGAATCGCCGAAGTGGCCCTTTTATCCGGCTTTCACGTTGTTCTGCAGGATATTAACGACGGAGCCCTGAATAAAGGCGTCATGCGTATTAACGAAAGCCTCGGCAAACTTCAGGAGAAAGGCATTATCTCCGCGGAACAACTGCAGACTATCAGGGGTGATCTGTTCCAGACAACAACGGATATAACTGATGCGGTAAAAAATGCGGATCTTATTATTGAGGCTGTTCCGGAAATTATAGAGCTGAAAAAGGAACTGTTCCGCGCCATCGACGCGGCAGCCCCTGCTCATGCTATTATCGCCACCAATACGTCCACGATGAGGATATCAGATTTTTCCGGAGAGACGAAAAGGCCGGACAAAGTGCTGGGCCTCCATTTCTTTAATCCGGTTATTATGATGAAACTGGTGGAAGTCATAAAATGCGGGGATACTTCTGAAGATACCATGCGGGCCGGATTATTTTTTTGTTCTATGCTGAAAAAAACCGCTGTCCGTGTAGAAAAGGACGTTCCGGGATTTATCGTCAACCGGGTTCAGGCACCGAGCGGCATACTGCTGTTCAGCATGGTTGATGCCGGTGTCGCGACTCCGGAAGAGGTGGATGCGACAGTGAGGATGATCGGCATGCCGATGGGTCCATTCGAAATAATGGATTATACGGGGATCGATGTCACGTATCATGCCTGCACATATTACGCGGAAACTGTGCACCGGGACTTCGGGCCGGGGCGCGTGGTGGAAGAAAAAATCAAGGCCGGCAATCTCGGCAAGAAGACCGGCATGGGCTTCTTCGACTGGTCAAAGGGGAGACCGGCGATAGATCTGACAAAAACCAATGATGCTGTTGATCTCGGTGATCTCATCGCGGTGCAGGTCAATGAGGCGGCGAAGCTGGTGGAGATGGGTGCATGCAGGACCGGCGATATCGACAGAGCAATCGTGAACGGGACCGGTAATCCTTTCGGGCTGATGGCAATGGCAAGAGGAATGCAGCCGCCTGATCTGGCTGCACGCCTTGAAGGTCTCTCGGAGAAATATAAAAAGGAAATATTTATGCCGACTGAAAGTATCAGGAAAGGGCTGTATCTGTGAACTGTTTTCGGCACCCTGCTGATTCCCGGGCGAATGCGTATAGCAGAAATCCGGCGGATGATCACAGGTGGGATAGAAGCAGAAGAAGGCGCACCTTTGTCGCGAATAGTGGGGGTTATAATGAATGTGCTCAACCATTATTTTCTGGCCAGATATGAAGAAACGAATATCGGGAAACGGCAGCAGGCCAGGGACTTGCTCATAACCTCTTTTGTTATGCTCTTTTTATTATTGCTTATGCTGTTGTTTCTGGTATTGATGCAGGGAAGAAGCCGGACTGACCCGGTCTGC
>JAKQCH010000190.1 GCA_029573825.1 Spirochaetota bacterium
CCGTGGTCAATATGTCCCGCAGTACCGATTATATACATCAGGTGCCTCCGTGTTTCCGGAACAGCGTTTCAGCAGACGCCGCGAGCGGTATGATGTCCCTGTCGAAAATTGTGCGGAAGTCAAAAGTGAATGTGCCGTCAATCACCACTCCCGCCGCAGGTATATCGGCGGTAATAAAATGGTCATATATTTCTTCCGGCGATATGCCGGGGACTGTAATCCTGACTCCGGCGCTCTCCAGTTCACGTGCGGGCATCGCGCCGCCGCCGAATGTGCTCTTCACGGGGACACGTGCAATATAGCCGCGGTGTTCCGGGGATATCCTTCGGAGAAACCGGGCGGCCCGGCCCTGAATTGTTTTTATGTCCTGTAGGATCATGTTCCATACCGGCAGTTCCTCAAAACTGCCGTTTACGTAGCAGAGCAGGGTTTCCTGAATGAGGAAATATGTTATTTTATCGACACGGAGCATCCGCATCAGCTGGTTCCGCCTGAGGCGGCCGATCAGCTCTTTTGCTCCCACAAGAAATCCGCCCTGGCAGCCACCCAGCAGCTTGTCTCCGCTGAAGCTGATTATATTGGCCCCCTGGGAAAGCTCCTGGCCGATGGTGGGCTCAAATGGTTTCGGAAGGCGCGGGTCGAACACAAGGTTGCCGCTCCCTAAATCCCTTCCGAAAAGAAGGGTGTCTGTTTTCAAAGACGCAAGCTCCTTCAGTGTCGGCTCTGCGGTGAATCCTTCAAGGGTGAAATTGGACCGGTGAACGGAGAGAATCATCGCGGTGTTTTCTGTTATTGCGTTTTGGTAGTCGTCAACAGAGGTGATGTTGGTTGTCCCCACCTCCACAAGCCGGGCGCCGCTGCGGGCCATTATTTCAGGGACCCGGAACCCCCCGCCGATCTGCACAAGTTCACCCCGTGACACAATGACCTCTTTCCCGGCGCAAAACTCGTTCAGCATAAGAAATACCGCGGCCGCGTTGTTGTTGACGATAAGGACGTCTCCCGCAGAGGTGAGATGGCACATGAGTTCTTCGGCGTACCCCCCGCGCTTTCCCCTGCCCTTTGAGGGAATATGATATTCAAGGTTCGCGTAGCCCGAAAGTTCATTCCTGAGAAGGGTGAGCATTCTTTCAGAAAGGGGGGATCGGCCGAGATTGGTGTGGATGATTACTCCGGTTCCGTTTATCACATGCTGAAGTTTTTCAAGGCGCTTTGTTTCACATGCGGAACTGATTGCGGAATGAAGAGTTTCCGGAGAGGCGGCATCGCCGCGCATTACCGCAGAACGGAATTTTTCAATTTCTTCACGTACAATGCCCACAACAATGCTCCTGCCTATGCGGGAGCATTGTCGCTGCAGATGTTCTTCCTGCAGAAGTACTTCCACCTGGGGGATGTTCCGTAAAATTTCTGATTTCTCTGCCATAGAGTGCATGCGGAAGGGGCAGGAATCGAACCTGCCGCTGCAATAAATTACAGCCAACGGTTTTGAAGACCGCAGGGACCACCAGATCCCATCCTCTTCCATAGTGATATTATACCGCTTTCAGCTGCCCTGAAGATGCTGCTGTGATGAAAAGAAAACAGTACCGCTGTCCGGCAACTGATACTACACAGGGAATATCATTTATGTGTAATATATGTCAATGATTTTTGCTCATTTGGAAAAAAACGAAGGCAGGAGCTATTCCTGCCTTCGTTGTGTAATTCCAATAAAGCAGTGCGGTATTACTTGTTAAGGTTTTTCAGCCGTTCAGTTGCTTTCTGTACTTCAGGATCGTTCAGGTACTTCAGCATTGTCATTGACGCTGTTGCGAGCCTTTCCGCTGACTTGGTGAGTCTTTCAAAGGACTCTTTCAGTTCTGCGGGCGGTTCTTTCTGTTTTTTCAGTTCCGGATACTTTTGCTCAAAAGATTCAAGACGGGGTTTGATTTGAATAAACCTGTCCGCATATCTGTTGATCGCTGATGCAACATCACCTGCAGCCTGTGCTTTCTGGATGGTGTTTATGTATTCTTCCTGCATGTCAATGAGATCATTCAGGGCATCCTTGATGTCTCCGTACTTCCCGCCGCTGCATGCGACTCCGAAAAGGAGAACCAGGGACAGAAGCATTACCAGATTTTTCTTCATTAAATTCCTCCGATGGTTATGTGTAGTGATAATGGATGCGTGTATCTGAATTCAATCTAATATGCTGTATTATATTGAATTCCTGACAGAGTAGATGGCAGGTGCAACAAATTCAAGTAAAATTTAACAGGCTGGGATTAACAATAAATTTATATCCTCTTTATCATTTATAAATTTTCAGGGGGTTTATTCCCCTCAGTCGCACAGGTTTTACGGGTCGCGGTGAAGATGCGTTTGGACGTGTCATACAGTGTGATGCCGTGAGACCGGAAATTGTTACACATTTAAAAGTTTCAGGAGGAGTATTTATGCGTTCAAAATTGTTTCTCAGCGCACTGGCACTTATCTTCGCGCTGTCGTCCGCAGCGGCACAAGCCGCCGAATCTGAGCAGTCAGCAACCCAGGTTTCTGGTAAAATGTTTATTCAGTGGGTTAAGGCAATGTCCAACGCTCCCGTTGATCAGAGTGAGCATGAAAACAGCTTTCAGCTTCAGAGGGCATATCTGTCATTCAAACATCAGATTGATCAGGTATGGAGCGTTAACGTGACCCTTGATGCGGGTAACGATGCCGGGGGAAGTGATACGCGGTATCTCGTGTATGTCAAGAATGCCTATCTTCAGGCAAAAGTTGGAATGGGTGTTGCAGATCTTACCCTGCAGTTTGGTATGGTGGGTACAGCGGCAATCGGTATCATTGACAAAGTCAGTGACTACCGCTGGCTCAACAGCAACTATCTTGACGCAGCCAAGTCGCTTCTGGCGAAAACCACCACCGCTCTCGGCCAGTCAATCGATACCTCTGCCGATATGGGTGTAAGCGCGCAGCTGCAGATCGCAAAGATAGTAACAGTTACCGCGCAGGT
>JAKQCH010000191.1 GCA_029573825.1 Spirochaetota bacterium
ATATAGGCATGCATTTCTTCGATCATCGGCTCCTCGCCGCGATACGTACCTTCGAGCTTCAGCGAGATGTTCCCCACAATGATGCGGTACTGATAATCACTTCGTTCATTTTTCCCGATAAAGGTAAATCCCGACGGAAGATGCGGCTTCAGCTCGGTTCCATTATGCCTGACCGATGCAGGGACCACCACCGCCTGTATCCCCTCTCCGTACATATAAAAAGAGAGCTTGTTTATTCTGATATTGCTCCAGGATAAAAAGGTTTCCCGGTGACGCAGAATCTTCTTCATCGTCTCCCTGTCCGGCTCCCCCGGTGCGTTCACATAGAATGTCCGGCCGCCGCTGTCCTTCAGCTCGAATTTCATCGATCCTTCGAGCCCTGACGGTGATATCGATACAGGAGTAAGCCCGTAATCGCCCCAGTTCGCGTAGAGCGGTATCAGCGTCATAAAAAAAATGACAACAATGACTCTTTTCACCGTGACCTCGCTACTTTTCCACAATTATCATATCAAAGGGGCTCACGGGGACGTTCGCCATTTTTCGTGTAACAGAAGCATGCGCCATCCCGCCCTTCGGGGCAATACTGACCTTTGCGATCACAGTCCCCTTCCTGTTGATAACCAGACCGCGGCACGGTTTATTTAATTCCACCAGGGGATTGAGCACCACGAGAAGACCCCCGTCTTTCTGTACAGAAATCACATGACCCTGTTCCCCCCGCATGAAGGCATAGTGCATAAGGGACCTGCGGTACAGTCCGAGAAGGGATTCCATTGCATCGGCCCTTCCCGACATGGTCTTCAGTGCTGTTTCCGTTTTCTTAACTTTTTCCGCAAGTTCCCGCAGTTCCTTTTCGTACTGCTTCTTTTCCTCCAGACGCTTCCGGGCATGGTCGACGCCCATCTGCTGCACCATCATCCCGGCATTGACACTGCTCGCATGTGATTCGCGCTGGTACTGCTTCAGCTTCTTTTCAAGCTTTTCGGTGTAAATATCCATTTTCTTCTGCAGCCGTGTTTCATAGCCGCTCATCTGTACTTTCACTTCCTGGATGGATTTTTCCTTGTCCTTCAGCCTGGCTTCGTACTCAGCATTGATTTCAGCTATGCGCTTTTCACGGTCAGCCTGTACTTTCCGCATCATGGCGGCCCGCTGCGCCTGTGTGATATTGTGCTGATTTTTGAGGCGAAGGAGCTCTTCCCTGGCCTCCATGCGGACCTTCTGCATTTCAACACCCATCTGTCCCTTCATCTGCTCCATGTTCTGCTTCATGTCAGCCATAAGCTTCCCGGCATTCCGCAGGGAGTTCAGGAGTTCCTGCATGTTGATATCTTCAAAATCGGTTATATCAATTGCGATATTCCTGTTACTGCGGTCTATAAAGGAGGTGACGCCAAAAGTACCTCCCAGAAGGAAAAGGGTAAACAATGCGAGGGATATATAGGTCATCAGGCCGCGGTTTTTCCGCGTCGCGCTGAACTCTTTCGCGAGATCATATACCACCGCCTTTTCCGCGGTCGCAACCATCTCTTTTTTCAGGAAAAGCGAAACCGGCATCTCTCCGGAAGGCTTCCCGGCTTTGTCTGTTCTTTTTATGGTCCTGCCTTTCACGTCGTCATCCGCCTCGATATCCGGTTATTTTGAATCCATAGACCAGATTCCGGTCCAGTTCCCCGGGCACGCCATCGTGCCAGTCCTTGTCCGAAACACCTCCGCCATGGGAAGGGTGCACTGTTCAAAGGACTTCCTCGCCTTTTTCCAGTTTCCTTCATAGTACATGGAAAGCCCTTCGGTAAAGATTTTCAGCTGCTCCCGCATTTCACGGTTCATGTCCGACCGGGGGATCGGCCAGTAAATCTTCTTCCCTTCAGTTTTCCCCTTTACGCGTACCGTATCTATTTCCACAAACTTCATCTTCGCTTCGGGGACATTTTTTTCAATGTCCTGCTTTATATATTCCGAGCAGATAACAGGAATATGATAAATCCGGTTGAGGCCTTCCAGCCTTGACGCGGAATTAACATTGTCCCCTATTACCGTGTTGGTCATACGCTCGTGAGAACCGATATTGCCGTAAAATACCATACCGCCGTCAATGCCGACACCGACCTCGATCAGCACCGCTTCATAGACTTTCTCCTCTTCAGGAGTCAGCGATCCTTTCTCCTCAAGAATTTTATCCCGCAGCTGCATCATCTGCTCCCGGATGTGTTTCGCGACTTCATGGATTTTATATCCGGTAATAACCGCCTGATACGACTTCCGCAGTTCCGGGTCACCGGGAAATACGCCGTACACCACGAGGAGCGCGTCTCCTATAATTGATCCGATGATGCCGTCATGTTCCAGTATCGCCTTGATCACCTGCGTATAGTGGAGATTGAGGAGGGTGATAATATCCGTACCCAGAACTTCCGTCATGTTGGTAAAACTCTTGATGTCCGTAAAAAGGCAGGACAGCTCCCGTCTGCTTCCCTCAAGGCGGATCTCACGTTCTTCATAAGCCCTGATAACAATATCTTTATTGGTAAACTTCTGGAAGATAGCCATGAGGTTTCCAATAGTGCTCGAAAGGGAATTAAAGGCGATTCCCAGAAACGTGACATCATTGGGCTGGGCATCCTTCAGGTCGATAATGCCCAGTGTTTTGCTCCTGGTCATATTAATAATGGAATTGGTCATCTGGCCGATGTGGCGGAGCACATATCTAAGGATGAGGACCCCAGCCACCGCGCAGAGTATGCTGATCACCACAATGACAAGAGTAATGTATTTAAAAATTTCCCGTGAATGAGCATAGAATTCATTGAATTCCTCAGCCCGCAAAAAAAACGCGTCCCAGCTGTTGTTGTATTTGTACACGCCGAAGTAGTTCTTTCCGTCCAGAGTAAACGTGGTGAAGCCCTCCCGTATCTGCTTTCCGAGGTTCTCATTGAGAACGCGCAGGCTGTCCCGGTCAGGAAATACCGCATGACGCGTCCCGCGTGAAGCCATGAGGAGTATGGTGCCATTATTTTTTATGCCGACGAAGAGTGAGTTCCTGTTTCTGAAATCAAGGATTGATTTATTTTCAATGGTGCGGATACACGCCTCTATGCTCCCCCCCGCGCTGTACACTTCGTGCTGGGTATTTGCGAAGGTGTAGATATCACGCAGATCTTTAACCAGGAGCTGTTTCATCAGCATAATCATCTCGCCGCGGTAGAGCATGAGGCTGATATAGTGTGATGAAAAACTGGAAAGGAGTATAAGAAACACGAAGATGAGAACAATTTTAGTGACGATGGGGAATATACGTGCATTCCCTATTCTTTCACCGATCAAATGAGTGAATATTCTCTTCAGGTTGATCATTCAGGACCCCAATAATTGGCTATGGGAAAAACAACTCCGCTATAAATATCGTAAACATATTATTACATACAAATATGATGATAAGCATATAAAAATGTAAAATACAGTTTCGATGTTAGCAGCGATCCGGAATGAACTGTGCTTCCCGGGGAATAGCCTGTGCCTCCCGGACAACAAGTCCCGCATTATTCCTTCTTTAAATGATGCCGCAGCATCCAGTATTCCCAGAGTGTATATAATTCCTGCAAAAATCCGGTCATTTTCTGTTTTGGAAACAGGATATCCATTTTCAGCAGTTCCATGATTTTCCTTTCATCGGAACCGGGAACATCCCGTATACTGCCAAGGGCCGCGTCAATTTTCTGCTGATTCTGGTCGATCTTCTTGTTCATATAGGTAAAGGGAAAATCATCCGGATGTTCCACAACCAGTGAATGACTGGAGGTGAGAATTTTCGCCCTGTCCATAAAAATCATTTTCGCGAAATCGATGTCCTTCTGATACTGCTTCAATGAGCATTCCCTGAACCCGTACCATGGCCCGAAACCATCCTTCCCTTTTTCGACAACATCAAAGCCGAGGCAGCTTATATGAAAAACCCTTTCATTCATCAGGAGAAGCCCCACATGTCCTTTTGAATGTCCCTTCAGAGGTATTGTCCCCACGAGAAGATTGTTGAACTTAAAGATATTCCCGGGCCTGTAAGGAGTCACTTCTTTACAGGGCTGATATCCGTTCAGGATACCGAACTGCTGGACCACGGTAAAATCGACGCCGTCATTAAATCCGAATCCGCGGTAAAATTTATTGAGGTTGGTAAGATACTCATGCTCAGGCCTCGGCGCATGAATTGTGGCCCCCGCTTCCTCCCATGCGTGGACATGGGCGATATGGTCCATGTGGCCGTGGGTGCATACATAATCTTTCACCGGGCCATAGATACTGACAAGCTGTGCGACATATTTTGGTTCAATATTAACATCAAGGGCAACAGTGTTTTTATTTCTTCCGGGCTTCGGCAGCACCAGAAGTCCGTCACAACAGCTGAACTGTGCCGGAGGATTATCCTGATGAACAAGAAGTACACCCTCAGCAATTTCTTTTATCGATAAATCTTCAATCGCAGTAACAGTCATTTTATCCCCGTTCATTGTCTCCTTTTTCAAAAGCATCTGGAAAACAATGCATTTAAATACAATTCATCGCTACAGTATACAGCAGATAACATCGCCCGGGAGATAGTTAAACCACGTCTTTCAGCAGCTACCCGGCATTTCTGTTTCATTATTGAGCCATTGCGATGTATTTAATTTTTTCTGATGCAGTAATTGATGTCAATAACTAAACACATCATTAATGCAATCACGCATATTATTATTGGCAGCTTTAAACACCGCCGGGAATTGACATTGTTTTACCCTGCCGAAAAACAAATAAATTATTTTGTGTACTTTTTCACCTTTTGAATCCTCCTTTTTCTGGAAAACCCCGACTAATACCTGTATAATTATACTGATTTGTTAAATTTTATTTAAGGGAAAAAGTCATGAGTGCTCATGAAACACTTTTCACGAGAATAGAAGAAAACACTGACGTTTCTGAAACTGAGAAAAGGGAAATCGTTTTCATCTACGCGATGAAAATTTCCAAACTGTGGGATTATTACAACAGGGCCTTGCGCGAAATTGCCCGGCTTTACCTTGAGGGTATAACAACAAAAAGCGAGGCGGTGCTCCTGACACAAAAGGCATACAGTGAGATTAAATCTTTGATCGCCCGCCTCCTCATCGAGCAGTATTACAATACCGGCGACAGTGAAATTTTTGACCGGGCATTGAGTCTGGATGAAAAGGTTGAGCTGCACACCGTCTCTGTCCTTGACATGAAAGAGTTTTCCGATGCCGCCGACGAAGATTCCGCAAAAAATTTCGCTGTTTTTTTCAATGGACTTTTCATTAATCTGAACAATATTACAGGCCGGAATAAGTATCAGCCGCACTTGAAAATGCTTATACGGGACAATGAAATCGTGGAAAGAATAAATAAAAAAATTGATCGTTCGCGATACATCCTCGCAGTGGATGAAGCGACACTGGGCAGAAAATATTACGAAGATCTCTGCAACAGATCAAGGTATTATTAATATTCTTTACACGATACTCTCAAATATTTATAATACCTGTCAGGGATAGATGCTATAAATATATGAGGGCGACATGAATCTTCAACTGCACCATTCATCAGCAATTATTATTCTGCTGTCCGTGTTCTCTCTTGCAATTCTGTCCTGCAGGAACACTCCGGAGGAGCTTTCATACAGCGGATCATATCACCTTCATTTTTCAGCAATGCGTTCATTCACGAACCGTTTTAAACCTGCAATATCCGGGAAAAAAAAAGGCCCCCTGCACGTCACGGTGAAAACAGATGATACCGGAACTCACATCATCACATTTCCCCGGTGCAGAATTTTTCTGATGCCCGATAAAAATGCAGATCGCGCACGAATTGTGCCCGGTGCCCATGCCAACACGTGCATACTTGATGCAGGAGGGAAAATCGGGGAAACCGCAACTGCTTTCTATAACGGTGCAGCGGAATATGGCCGGGACCGCACCATGCGAATGACCCTCTACGGGACAACACAGCCCGTTGAGGACGGCGGTCCGGAGGGAACAGTACAATTCACGTTCAGCGGTACTATGCCTTCACGGTAAGTCCGATAATAACATACCGCATTGAGGAAACAACTCAGAGGTGTGCGGTAATAGCAGCAATGAGCCGGTCCGGGTCAACCGGTTTCTGCAGTATCCCGTTAAACCCGAGGAGGTCAAGCTTTCTGAACTGTGCGATGGAATCTCCCATTGTACTTACAAGATACACCGGTGTTTCCCGGTCATTTTTTCTAATTTCAGTGCCCACGCGTACTCCTGTCTCCGTCCCTTCTATCATCATATCACACAACACGAAGTCAGGTTTTTCAGAATAAAATTTTTCCAGGCCTTCATCTCCGCCATACGCAGAGACCACTGAAAAATTATGGGCTTCAATTACCTGCCGCGTTGCGTCAATGAAATCCGCATCATCATCAATTATCAGGACTTTTTTCTTTTCTGCCATAACGCTTCTCCGGGAACAGAATTATATCAACCCCTATCCCTGAATTCTCCTGATGCAATCACAATTCAGGATAAAAGGAACGGGTTAAACCGCATCAATAATCATTATGGCAGAATTTAGTTATTTTTCCATTATTTGTTCAATTATCACAGAAATATAACATCGCCGGGATTCAAACATCCCGCATAATTTTAATTCTGTTCATTTCACTTATTTTTCCAATGAGAATTTCATCCGTCTTCGCGAGCCGCTGAGCAAGGATATGAACCATCTTGGCGGCAAAGGCGGGATTCCGCAGTAAAAACGCTTTCAGTTCATCAAGATTATCAAGATATGCCAGCTGAACATTCCCCAGAGCGGTGACCGTGGCGCTCCGTGGAGTGTTGTTAAATAACGATATTTCACCGAAAAAATCGCCCTTTTTCATTTCCGCGACTTCAACAGAATTATTTCCGTCCGACAGAGTTATGCTTACCGCCCCCTCAAGGATGATAAACATCCGTTTCTCAATTCTGCCAGCCTGTATTATCCGTTCCCCATTCTGATAATGAAGTATCTTTTTTGACATACACAGTCACCATTTTTTTCAGATGTATTCCGGATGTTTCAATTGTAAGTTGCAGCGGTGCAGCTCCGGAAATTCAATTTGTTGAATATACAACAGCAATGCTGATTTGACAAGTACTTTCCCCCTACAATACCATTATCCGGTTTTTTCCTGTTATTCATATATTTGGTTGCATCATAAAAGCTGTCCCGATAACGTATCCACTTTATATAATGGAGAATGCGTATAATTATGGGAAGCGCCAGAAAGAAAAAATCACAGTTTTTATCAATCGCTGAGCAGTACAATGACCGGAAAACTACCCCCCGGTGTCCTCATTTCGGCACCTGCGGCGGATGCCTTTTCCAGGATTATGAATATGAGGCGCAGTGCGATATTAAGCTTGATTACCTGCGGTCAATCTTCAGCGGCCTCTGTGATATTGCCGCTGTTGTTCCTTCACACCCATTCTGCTACCGGAACAGAATGGATTTTGTGACCGCTTTCGGCAAAGCGGGCCTCAGAAAAGCCGGGAGCTACCGCCACGTGGTTGACCTTGAAACCTGCGAGATTATGCAGGAGAAATCGAATATACTCTTTAAAAAGCTCCGCCCTGAACTCCTTGAAATTGAGGGGTACAATTATCTGCAGCACAGCGGTTTTCTCCGCTACGCGGTATTCCGTCAGGGAAAATTTACCGGGGACACAATGATAAATTTCGTCATTGCGCACCATGAGCAGCATCTTCTCCCGGCAGTGGAATCCATACGGGACGATGTGGATTCGATATCTGTTCTTTTTAATGACGGCCTTGCGGACATGAGTTTCGGAGAGGTCCATGATGTCATCAAAGGAGGACATATTGAGGAATCCTTTGACGGCATCAGGTTCAGGATTACTCCCAATTCTTTTTTCCAGTCAAATTCCGAAATTGCACTGAGGATGTACAGACGGATACGGGATGAACTGCAGGGAGAGAAAGTGCTGGATCTGTATTCCGGAGTCGGCAGCATTTCACTGTTTGTCGCGGGGAAAGCTGAGTTTGTCACCGGAATAGAGCTCGTGAAGGAAGCGGTTGATAACGCCCGTATCAATATGGAAATCAACGGTATAACCAATGTCGCGTTTCACTGTTTCGATGCCCGTGATTACCTGAAAGACTGTACAGAGCGCTACGACGCGGTCATCCTTGATCCGCCCCGTGCCGGGACACATCCGAAAGTAATGCAGCACCTTAAAGGCCTTGCGCCAGAAACAATTATCTATATTTCCTGCAATCCGTCATCATTCAAAAATGATTTACAGGTACTTGACAATTATGCCGTTATTTCTTTTGAGGCATTTGACATGTTTCCGCAGACACCGCATATTGAAACACTCGCAGTCCTTAAA
>JAKQCH010000244.1 GCA_029573825.1 Spirochaetota bacterium
GAGCAAGGGGCAGACATCAAAGGTCCCTGAAAGCTATTACCGGAAACAGACCCTGGTGGGCGCAGAGCGGTATACCACGGATGATCTCCAGCGTTTTGAACAGGACATCCTCTCCTCTTCGGACCGGATTGTGACCATGGAACTGGCGGAACTTGAGGCCCTTCACCGGGCTGTCCTGGGGAAAAAAGACGCCATCCAGAAAACAGCCGCCGTACTGGGTGAACTGGACTTCTACTGCTCCCTCGCGGTGGCCGCCGTGCAGAACCGCTACATCCGCCCGGTGTTCAATGGAGAAGGCAGGACCATTCTCACCGGCGGGCGGCACCCTCTCGTTGAGCGGTATTATACCGAAGAGGTTTTCATCCCGAACGACATCCGCCTTGACGGGGAGGAAAATATCATCAAGATCATTACCGGCCCCAACATGTCGGGGAAATCCACCTATATCCGCATGACCGCGACCATACAGCTTATGGCGCAGATCGGTTCTTTCGTACCGGCAGACGAGGCGGACCTTTCCATCGTGGACAGAATATTCACCCGAATCGGCGCCTCGGACAATATCTCCCGTGGGGAATCAACATTCCTTGTGGAAATGAACGAGGCTGCCATCATCCTCAACAACGCCACAGAGCGGAGCCTCATTATCATGGACGAAGTGGGGCGGGGTACCAGCACCTACGACGGACTTTCCATCGCCTGGGCCGTCGTCGAATACATACTCCGTTACATAAAGGCTAAGACCCTCTTCGCGACACACTACCATGAACTGACGCAACTCGGAGAAAAAAAAGGCATTGTGAACTACAATGTCCTGGTGAAAGAACACCTGAACGGTGTGGACTTTCTCCACCGGGTTGTCCCGGGGTCCGCGGACAAATCATACGGTATCCATGTCGCGCGCCTTGCGGGGATACCCGGCCAGGTTACCTCGCGGGCTGCAAAAATTCTTGAACGCCTGGAAAAGCAGTCCCACAAAAGCCGCCCCGCGAAAGAAGCCGACAGCGCCCTGGAAAATGATCAGCTGGAAATATTCAATGCCGCGAACCACCGTGTCGTACAGGCCATCCGCAATATCGATCTTGACACCATTACCCCCCTGGAGGCGCTGAACGAACTGCACCGGCTTAAAAAAATAATTGAATGAACCGGCACCCCGCTGAAAAAGACTTGCCCATTCATATTTTATCCTGTATGATATTCTCTTGTATAGCCATTATCCGCAGAAAAGGTTTGCAAATCCTGACGGCGCATTGCAGAGTGTGTTTCAAAGAGGAGACTTACCATGAAAATCAGCGATATTATCCGGAATGACAGCGACAGGCTGTTTATTATTGACCGTGAATGCTATATTATTTATACCGGCAATTCCCTCAATGAGGAAAGGCCCTTCATCCGTATTGGAAACTACATTGACCTCCCCTCGGAAATCATTCCATTCATCGAAAACATCGTTATTACCGACCTTCTTGTGGGAAATCCCGCATACGAACAGTTTAACATTGACATCAAGTCCCTTCCGGAAAACCGCTATATCGGCAGCAAGAATGTCGTGAACAAATTTCTCAACTTCCAGAAAATTTTCGGCCTTGACCTGACCAACGCGAAGATTGTCGATGTGGAAACCGACATTCCCTATCTCTCCAAAGACAGGGAATCCACTGACAGGGACGCCTTTATCGGAATTTTTTACACTGACGGCAACTTCAAGATCAACTACAAAAACAAAAACCTTCTGGACCTGAAAAAGGAACTGGCAGGCGCGGTATGCGACAGATCAGTATTTAACGCCCTTGCCTCCCACAGCAAATCCCCCGACAACTACGGGGGCTCGGGAGTGGTGTTTATTAACAACGATCCCCTCTTTTATCACCGGGGCTATTTTACCGCCTATCATTTCCCGCGGCGCTACTATGAGGACTTCAGCACCCTCCGTATCAACCCCGCAAAAATTCGTGAAATTATTCACCCTTCGATGAATTTCATTCACGTCACAAATTTTCTGAAATGGAAGAACAGCACCTCCGGGCGGGTCAGATTTTTCTCGGGGAACCGCCAGCACGCAGAGGTTATTCAGGGGCTCTTTCCCAACCTGACGATGGTGCGGAAAGATTTTAACGGTTTCACCCACAACGGGAACGAGGGTCTCTCTATAAAAAATTATACCGGCAGCTTTAACATCAGGCTCACCTACAAAAGGATACTGCCGGAAGCTGAAAGTCTTTCCATCGCGTATATAAAAAGCACCAGGGGCCTGAATGCGGTTCTCAGAGACAAAATTGACGGCCTGCTGATCCCATACCGGCTTTTCGAAGAGTCTTCGCTTCTCCTGCGGGGATCAAGGATTCCCGCAGCCATCATCTATGAGGAAAACGGAAATATCGCGAAACTGAAGGACCAGCAGTATCCGGTGCTGTATCCCGGCGTCCAGTATGAGTTCATGAAATTCATCTCTCCCGTAAATCTCATGAAGCGGCTTCTTGAGACGCTGCCGGACTATGACATCCCTGAAGAGGCGTCATCACAAAACCTTTCCCTGATCAAAGACACACTTTCCGAACGGATCAGTTCGGAGGATACAAGCGAGCTGGATAAACTCCGGGACGCCTTCAATGTTAACACCGCCATCAAGGTGCTCCTGGATTCTTCCACGGACAGAAAGACTTCAGGGTTTTTGAAAAAACTCCTCGCAGATATTGAAACAATGGTGGACCGGAAAACGATTGCTTCCCTGGACCGGTCACTGTTCAGCATCACAATCGCCTTCTGCAACAATTCGCTGTATGAAATCATCTCGACACGGGAAACCGGCGCGGAAAAGGCCCCCCATGTGTTCAATGAAATTATTTCCCATGACAGGGAAAAATACAGCGCTGTGAAACCTGAGGCTGAAAAGAAATTCTATCTCCGGACCCTGGAAGACCGTATACGGCTTAAAAAACTTCTGGACCTTTATATCCCCAGAAAGAAAGACAGCGATATCTCCTCACTCAAAGTTGCCATTGAGGAACGGAAGAAGGAATACTATTCAGAGGAACTGCGCATTGAAGACGCTCCCGTGAACCAGTCCCCCGGCATTATGCCGTATAAGCGTATCGCGGGCATTGCCGTTGTCATCCTCTCCCTTCTCGCTGCGGGCTTGATAATCAGAAACAACATACACTCACAGCAGAGGGAGGCGACCCAACAGCGTATCCTTCAGGAAATAAAGGTAAAAAAGCAGCTCATCCGGAAGTACAATATTACCGTTTCGGCAAACGATGTGTATCAGTATGCCAATGATGTCGCGGTGCAAAATGGATATAAAAAAATCAACTTCACCGGGCTGAAAGAAAAGAACCCCAACTGGATATATCCCGGAAATGTTTTTCTTCTTGATAATGGGAAAAAACTTACCGTGAAAGACGGCGATACCCTGTGGGATCTTGCCCATGAACGTCTCATTGAGAAAAACATTGAGTTTTACAAGATCATTGAACTCATCCGGAACAGGAATGTTTCCCGTGAGAAAGTACCGGCCCTTGCGGAACGAGCGCGCTCCCTGGCATTTAACGACCGTCAACGGCAATCGCTGGAAACGACATTGTCACAGGCAGGTGTCACGCTGCCCGCGGGGCACACACAGAAAAAAATGAAAACTGAAAAGCGCCCGGAAAATGAATCAGGAAGATAGAATCAATTTCTATGTGGAACCGGTTGAAATTGAGATTTATTTAAAAAAAGCCGGTAAAATCCGCACCATCATTAAAGACCTGTTTATTGAACTTATTGACGTCGCACCTCATAACCAGCACAGTGAAAAAATATTCTCCCACTTCCAGGAACTTGGTGAACCGATTGACATCATGGAAGCCATGAATGTGTTCCCGGAGTTCATGCCCATTATTTTCGATTCCTACTACCAGCACACGGCATTGTATGAAAAACTCAGCATGCATTTTAAAGAAGGTGTATCCGGCAGCATTGACTCCTGGCGGCTTGCGATTTACTTCACGGAACTGCTGATGAAGTATGAGCCGACCATCGCGTCCTCTGATTACATAGGAGACTTTCAGACATACAATCTGAACTATCTGATACGGAAGCTGAACTCCCTGGGGCAGGAATACCTCCTTGAAGACTCCACCGTCGAATACCTTATAAAGCGCCGCAACATGGCCCATGAAGGAAAACCCCGGGACAGGGAATTTGACAAACTTGTTGAACTGTGGCGCTACAACATCAAGGAAAAGGAGTTCTGAATTACAGAAACTCCGGACGTTTCATTCAAAGCACACCGTCATCATAAAGTTTACACGCATGTAACATAGGGGGCATTTCGGACGTCCTGAACAGGTCTTACCGCCGATCATTGTTACCTTGAGGTTAAATTTCATCAATCTGGGAATAAAAGCGACGTGAGAATTTGACAAAGATACAACAGCGGGCCACATTTATTCCAGCGCAGATGTTCCATGTTCGATGTTTTTTCATGCGTTGCGGACAGGTAACCATGCATAAAATTTCTTGACTTTCCGGATGTCAGAGATACAAGAAATACTATAATATTGGAGGCACGAACTCTATGAAACCGACAAGAACCACGGAAGTACCATGCACAGAAGAGAAGCGCAGACTTATTTCCTCCTTCTTTGGAGAAGAGACATTTACTCCTGCAGTGATGAAGGAAAAACTTCCCAGAGATATATTTGAAAATTTTATGGAAATCATAAACCAGGGGAAAAAGCTCGATCTTGCTACGGCGAACAGCATTGCCCATGCGATGAAAGAATGGGCCCTTGAGAAGGGAGCAACCCATTACAGCCACTGGTTCCAGCCGATGACCAGTCTCACCGCCGAAAAGCATGACGCTTTTATTGAGCCCCTTGAAAACGGCGAAGTCATTGAGCGGTTTTCAGGGAAACAGCTCGCCCAGGGTGAACCTGACGCCTCAAGCTTTCCCAGCGGCGGTATCCGGTCAACATTTGAAGCGCGCGGCTATACGGTGTGGGACCCCACAAGCCCGGCATTCATCATGCGCCGCGGCAAAGGGATCACCCTCTGCATTCCTTCCGTGTTCCTCTCATACACAGGGGAGGCACTGGACAACAAGACGCCCCTTTTGCGGTCGATATCCGCCATTGACAAAAGCGCCCTGCGGATGCTGAAGCTTTTAGGCAACCGTAAGGCAAAGCGGGTTGTGGCCACCCTGGGACCGGAGCAGGAATACTTCCTTATAAACAGGGAATACTACAATAAACGTCAGGACCTTGTGCTGACCGGAAGGACACTTATCGGATCGCCCCCTTCAAAGGGACAGCAGCTTGAAGACCATTATTTCGGCACCATCAAGGAGCGCATTCTTACCTTTATGCATGAAGTTGAAGAAGAGCTCTTCGCCCTGGGTATACCCGCCAAGACCCGGCACAATGAAGTCGCACCGAGCCAGTTCGAGCTTGCACCGATTTTCGAAGAGGCAAATATCGCCGTTGACCACAACCAACTCCTCATGCAGACATTGAAGAAAATCGCCGCGCGGAACGGCCTTGTGGCGCTTCTCCACGAAAAGCCCTTTGCCGGCATAAACGGTTCCGGGAAGCATGTCAACTGGTCCCTTTCCGACGACACGGGAAACAACCTTCTGAATCCCGGGAATACGCCTCATGACAACATACAGTTTCTGATGTTTCTTGTGGCCACCATCCGGGCGGTCTATCTTTACGGCGACCTGCTGCGGGTATCCGTCGCGTCTTCCGCGAACGACCACCGCCTCGGCGCGAATGAAGCGCCTCCCGCGATCATATCCGTCTTCATCGGTGAACAGCTCACGAAGATTCTGGAGAGCATTGAAAGCGGCGCGATCACCGATGCTTCGAACGCGGCTATTATCGAACTGGGAATTTCGCAGCTCCCCCTTATCAGCAAAGATAATACCGACAGGAACAGGACCTCGCCATTCGCTTTTACCGGCAACAAGTTTGAGTTCAGGGCCGTGGGATCACGCCAGTCGATATCTCTCCCCACGACCGTGCTTAATACGATTGTCGCGGAAAGCCTTGATTATCTTGCCGACAAGCTTGAGAAGAAAGACGGAACCAACATCAAGCAGAATGTGATTGACATTATTCAGGAGGAGATGAAAGCCATTAAACCAATCCTCTTCAACGGCGACAACTACTCCAAAAAATGGGAAACTGAAGCGGGAAAGAGGGGCCTTCCAAACAAGAAAAACCTCCCCGCTTCAATGCCTGACCTCGTCAGCCAGAAAAACATTAACCTCTTTCAGAAGTATAATGTGCTGTCGGAAGTTGAAGTCAGGTCACGGTATCACATCCGCATTGAACGGTACTGCAAGAAGCTCGATATTGAGGCGATGACCCTGTACAAACTTGTCAAGGGACATGTAATTCCCGCATCAGTATTGTACCAGAAGGAGCTGGCACAGTCCATACAGAATGTCCAGGCCGCCCTGGGAGGCGACTGTGATCTTGAAGCGCAGAAAGGGCTTTTGAAAAAAATATCACAGTGGATAACCTCACTCATCAAATCCATCGAGAAGGTCAACGAAATGCGTGAACAGGCCCTCACGATTGAAGATGAGCAGAAACAGGCGGAGTACTTCTGCAATGAGATCAAGCCTGAAATGGAAAAAAGCAGGGAAATCTGCGACAAGCTGGAAGAGCTGGTATGCGACGAACTCTGGTCGCTGCCGAAGTTCTGGGAAATGCTGTTTCTGAGCTAACCGCTCCCTGAATATACCGGAAAAGGCCGTCACCGTAAAGGTGCGGCCTTTTTTTTATTGTCCCGTAAACTTCGGTGCCGAATGGTCCACCATGGCCCTGACACCGATTTCGTAGTCGCGGGTCAGGGTCGATTCCACCTGAACCTTCCGTTCGCGGACAAGGTGTTCTTCGAAAGAAAGGTTCAGGGCGTCAAGAAAAAGGCGCTTGGTCCGCGCGAATGAAAGGGTGGGCCCTTCCGCGAGACGCCGGGCGAATTCCATTGCCGCCTCCCCGAGCTTCTCTCCCGACACTACCCGGTTCACAAATCCCAGGTCCTTCATCTCCTGCGCGGAAATCATCTCTCCCAGCATCGCGATCTCCGTTGCCTTCTGCCACGGCAGGTGGTGTATCAGCAAATGGGTCCCGCCGAACCCCGGAATAAGCGCCAGCTTTATAAACCCCTGTGAGAACTGGGCCCCCTCGGCGGCAATGATAAAATCACAGGAAAGGGCGAGATTCATCCCCGCCCCCACGGCGACACCATTCACCGCCGCGATCACGGGCTTCGGCATCTCCCGGAGCAGGAGCGCGATCGCGTAGAGGCTTTTGGTCAGGGTATCCATGAACGCGTCAGGCACCCCGTCCTCAATGGATTTCAGCATACCCTTCACATCCCCGCCGGCGCTGAAGGCCTTTCCTGCCCCTGTGATGACCACTGCCCTGATATCCTCCCGCTCCCCGACGCTTCGGAGCGCTTCAAGGAGCCCGCGCCCTGTCTCTACATCAAGGGCGTTGAATTTTTCACCGGCGGTAAGCGTCAGCACCGCAACATTTCCCTGAACAGTGAGCGCAACAGCAGCATGTTCCATATATCCTCTCATTTTCCGTTGTGTGCGTTTTTCCCGTTGGCCTTTTTTTTCAGGATGATACGCGCATCGACCACGGCAATGCTGTGCTCAAAGGCAATCACCGGATTCAGGTCCATCTCCTGAATTTCCGGGTAGGACTCGACAATTTCCGACACCACGAGGAGAAGGTCAGCAATAGAATTCCTGTCCACCGGGGGCTCACCCCGAACGCCGTTGAGGATAGGAGCGGACTTGATCTCCTTCATCATTGCCCGCGCCGCCTTGCGGGATATCGGGAGCACCCTGAAGGCGACGTCCTTCACCACTTCAACGAGTATCCCCCCGAGTCCGAACATGATAACAGGTCCGAACTGGTCATCGATTTTGGTGCCGATTATTATTTCAACGCCCCGGTCAACCATGGGGGTCACAAGGCACCCCTCAAGGACCGCTTTCGGATTATACTTTTTCGCGCTTTCCATGATGCCGTTGAACGCTTCCCGGACATCGTCATCGGTTTTCAGTCTGAGGCGCACGCCCCCTGCGTCGCTTTTATGAAGAATGTCGGGAGATACTATTTTCATTACCACCTCCCCCCTGATGCGGCGGGCCAGCGCCACCGCCTCCTCTCCGGTACGGGCAAGGTAGTCCTCGGGGACAGGGGCACCGTGCTGGCGCAGTATCTCCCGCGCTTCATGTTCCGGCAGCGAGGCCCTGCCCTCCTGTATCGCGCCGCTGATGATCTTCTGACATTTCACGTTGGCCTTTGATTTCCAGTTCAGGATAAAACTGGAGCGCTGCTGATATTTTTTCAGGTACGCACCGTACTGGCTCAGCACGCCGATGCATTTGCACGCCACGTCGAGGGACTCGTACACGGTGATATTGTAATACCGCAGCAGTTCAAGGGAATGGGGCTTCGCGTAATTATAGAGGCTGTGCAGCACAATCGGCTTATTGTATTTGTCGATAAATTTTCCCATCTGATGGGCGGCGTCCTCCTCCATGAAGGTGAGGGACTCGGAAAACCGTATGCCGTACCCTCCGAAGAGCCCCACGATGAGGAGCCCCCCCACCCTTTTGTCTTCAAGAAGGATACGGGCACAGTCGGCGAATATGCGGGGATTGGAGTCGGTGCCCCCGGCGACATCCACGGGGTTACGGAGGGACGCGTTGGGGGGAAGAATTTCCCGCAGTTTCCTGACCGTGCTGTCCTCAAGGGCCGGGATCTCGATACCCAGATCGGTAAGAAGGTCCGAGGCGATTGTGGCATGGCCTCCCCCGTCGGCGAGGATTGCGACCCTTTTGTTCCTGATGGGGGGGAGGCACGCGAGGGTCTCCGCCGCGGGAAACAGCTCATCGGCGCTTTCGATGGTGATGATCCCGGCGCGACGGAACGCCGTGCGTGACACCTCGGAAATCCCCGCAAGGGCCCCGGTATGGGAGCCCGCGGACTTCATCCCCGTCGACGACCGGCCGCTTTTCAGCAGTATGATGGGTTTATGCCTGGTGGTTTTATAGGCCTCCTGGAGAAACTTCCTTCCCTCCCGGAGCCCCTCCACATACATGACAATGGCTTTTGTGTTTTTATCGTTCGCGAAGTAGTTCAGATATTCATGAAACTTCAGGTCGGCCTCGTTGCCCACGCCGACATAGTACGAATACCCCTGCCGGCTCCGGAGCTGGGCCTCGGTAATGAGGTTCAGTGCGATATTTCCGCTCTGGGAAAGAAGGGCGATGTTTCCCTTCGGCACATTCCTGATCCCCACGAGGTTCATCCTGTTCACCACGCTTATCATCCCCGATGTGTTGGGACCGATGATCCGCATGTTGTACCGCTTCGCCGTGTCAACTATCTCCTGCTCAATTTTCCTGCCCCGATCCCCGAGTTCACCAAAACCCCCGGCAATGATGACGACCCCCGCCACCCCCTTCCTGCCGCACTCGTCGAGAAGGGGCAGCACGGTTTTCGCGGGGGTGGTGATGAGGGCGCAATCGACGGGCTTTTCGACATCAAGGATGCTCCTGAAACACTTTATTCCCAGCACCATATCTTCATTGGGATTGATCGGATAGATGTCCCCTTCGAACTCCTCATCCAGGAGGGTCCGTATTGCCTGAAATCCCCGTTTTTTATCGTCACGGGAGGCACCGATGACGGCGACGGACTGTGCGTGAAATATTCTGTCCAGCTGGTTTGTCATGGTATCCTTCATCACGTTCCCCTGTATTCAGGCGTTCTCTTCTCTTCGAAGGCGCGGATTCCCTCATGCCAGTCTTCGGTATCCATACAGGAAAGGATCGCGTCAGTTTCAAGCATCAGGACCGTTTTAATATCATGCCCCGCGGCGTCCTGGAGGCGCTTCTTGGCGTACGCCAGGGACACCGGGGCCTTTGCCGCAATTGTCTCCGCTAATTTCATGGCTTCATCCATCAGCCGCGCCACGGGATACGACGCCAGGGCAAGTCCCATGGATACCGCTTCGTTCCCCCCGAGGACCTTCCCGGTATACACCAGCTCCTTTGCCTTCATGGTACCCAGCATCGCGGGGAGGTGCGCCGTGACCCCGCCCCCGACGAAAGTGCCCAGCCCCGTTTCGGGAAAGGCGATTGAGGCGGTGTCCGCCATGAGTACGAAGTCGCAGTTCAGGGCCATCTCGGCCCCGGCGCCCCGGGCGGCGCCGTTCACCGCGGCGATGACAGGCTTTTCACATTCATATATCATTCTCGTGGTCTCGTGGGCAAGCTCTATATAGAGCCGTTTCCCGCGGTGGTCCCGCTTCCCCGCGGAGTGCTCCTTCAGGTCTGCCCCGGCGCAGAACGCCTGCCGCTCCCTGCCGTCCTTCACGAGGACCGAACCGGTGAGCACCAGGGCCCGGACAGTGTCGTCCCTGACCGCCTCCCCGATGGCATCCTGCAGCTCGCGGTACATTTCCTCTATGACCGCATTCATGCGCTCCGGCCTGTTGAGCCGAATTATTGCGACCCGTCCTGTTTTCTCATAGAGAATCGTTGTGTAACTCATCGCTCCTCCGGACAAAGTATGATATTCAAAACATGATTTCGCACGGTACACGGTGACCGACATTTTCTTTAAATATATCATATTCGTTGATCAGGTCAAGGGTTTTTAGAGAAAACCTGCAGTCAGCCCGCCACCACACTACCCGAAGCAGAAACCATCATACTTCTGCTGCGCCGGCAGGGTTGTTTCATCCTGAGAGGATGTTCCCTTCGTTACTTTTGAAAGCGCAAAAGTAACCAAAACGCTCCGCTCGCCGCGGCGGCTGAGGCACTCTTTCTACAACATGCGCTCCCTCATGGCGCGTACAGACCTCCTTTCTGACGCGCCACGTTTCGGACATCGTTTCCTCAAAGGGTTTGGTAT
>JAKQCH010000133.1 GCA_029573825.1 Spirochaetota bacterium
GTGTATACAAACGATCCGCAAAAAAGCATCGTACTGCTCAGATTAAAAGCTGTTGTGAAGGACCAATGAAAAGTAATGGCTGTACATATCTCCACAACCGGAACCACATATCCCGATGAATACCCGGACCACATTACCCGGTTTTCCGTATCCCCTCGGTGTCTCGATTGACGATGCCGGTGCGCAATTTGCGATTTTCAGCAGGCATGCCGGATCGGTAACGCTTCTCCTGTTTGAGTCAACCAATCCCGATTCTCCCTTTGAGGAAGTATTTCTTGATCCCGTCATCAACAGGACCGGCGACATCTGGCATATCTGGATTCAGGGGATCGGCGACGGGCAGCTTTACGGTTATATGATTGACGGTGAATACAATCCCGAATCAGGGCTCCGGTTCAACAAACACAAACTCATCCTTGATCCTCACGCGAAGGCCGTCACGGGCAACTTCAAATGGGACCTCTCCGACGCACGGGGCTTTGATCCCTCGTCACCACAGCTGGATTTGTCCTTTTCCACAAAAAAAAGCGCCCCCGGCGCCCCGAAATGCATTGCGGTAAAAATTGATTCAAACTGGCTCGACCGCCCCCTGGGGCGGTCCATGAATGAATCTGTTATTTACGAACTCCATGTGAAGGGATTTACTCATCATGCATCATCGGAAACACAGCACGGGGGTACCTTCCGCGGCCTGGAGGAGAAAATACCCTACCTCAAAGAGCTGGGCGTCAACACGGTGGAGTTAATGCCGATCCAGGAGTTTGACGAAGAGGAGAACATCAACGTGAACCCCCTCACCGGGGAAAAGCTGAAAAATTACTGGGGCTACAGCACCATTTCCTTCTTCGCGCCGAAAGGAAAGTTTTCCTCCTCGGGAACAATGGGGGAACAGGTCCACGAGTTCCGGGAGATGGTGGGCGCCCTGCACCGTGCCGGGATAGAAGTGATCCTTGACGTCGTGTTCAACCACACTGCCGAAGGGGACCAGATGGGACCGACCCTCTGCTTCCGAGGCATTGATAATCCCATCTATTATATCCTTGAAAAGAAAAAAAGATTTTATAGAAATTATTCAGGGTGCGGCAACACCTTTAACTGCAATCACCCTATTGTGCGGGACTTCATTCTGGACTGCCTGAAGTACTGGGTCGTGGAAATGCATGTGGACGGATTCAGGTTTGACCTCGCTTCAATCCTGGGAAGGGACCAGGAGGGAAATATCCTCAGCAACCCGCCCCTCCTTGAGCGCATCGCTGAAGACCCCATCCTGCGAAACACGAAAATTATCGCTGAGGCCTGGGACGCCGCCGGCGCTTATCAGGTGGGATACTTCCCCGGCCGCTGGGCGGAGTGGAACGGGAAATACCGTGATGATGTGAGAAAATTCTGGAGAGGCGACACGGGCTCGGTTGGTCTTTTCGCAACCCGTCTCACGGGAAGTTCCGACCTCTACGGAACCAAAGGTCCCCTGCACAGCATAAATTTTATCACCTGCCACGACGGATTCACACTGAACGACCTGGTAAGCTACAACAACAAGCATAATACCGCAAACGGGGAAAGGAACCGCGACGGGGAAAACTACAATCTGAGCTACAATTTCGGGATCGAGGGGCAGCCGGCGACACCGTACATTCAGACCCTTCGGGAGCGGCAGATCAGAAATTTTTTCTGCACCCTGTTCCTTTCTCAGGGAATTCCCATGATGACCGCAGGTGATGAATTCAGAAAAACACAGCAGGGAAACAACAATCCCTACTGCCAGGACAATGATATATCATGGATCAACTGGAGCCTCCTTGAGCAGAACAGAGATGTTTACAGGTTTGTCAGGGAAATGATAGGCTTCAGGAAGGAACACCCCGTTCTGAGGAAGAGCAGCTTCTTCACCGGCATGCAGAAAGAGGGTGAGTTTTCCCCGGACATAACCTGGCATGGCCCCGGGAGCGGCGTCCCCGACTGGTCGGAAAGCAGCCACTGTATTGCGTGCTGCATCAACGGATCATCAACCGACAACGGACGCCGTGACGTCGACCTTTTCATGGCATTTAACGCTTCATTGTACAACAAAACCTTCACACTGCCCCCTGCTCCTTCAGGAAAGCCCTGGCGGCTGAAAATTAACACCTCACGCAGATCACCGGACGATTTCCTGGCTCCGGACAGGGAAATCTCCCCTGACGGAAACACGGTAAGGGTACAGCGCTTTTCTTCAGTGGTACTGATAAGCGGCTGATGGCCCCTCCCACCGTGAATTGCTCTTTCCGGTTGACACCGCTGAATATGCATCCTACAATACAGCCAATGAACTCACAGGGGAATATTGTCCATGCGCCTCATATATCTGACTGACATTCACGGGGATTTCGAGAAACTACGGAGCATTCTTTTCGATACCATCGCCGACATCTATATTATTTCCGGGGATCTTATCGACATACCGTTTTACAATATGGATTCCGCAATCCGCTACCATGATCTCCAGTCCTATTTTAACAGCCTCAGGAAGCAGATGGAAAAGGAGGATGTTGTACTGGAGGACTTTGTAGAGGACCTTCTTGAGCTTCCGGAGATTTCCGATGAAATACAGGAACGGGGATACAAATACCAGCAGTATACCATACGGGCCCGCAGAGTCATGCAGCAGAAATACAAAGTAGTAGAGAACCTGCTTCTTTCAAAACCCGGGGGCCTGAGCTTCTGCCTTCCCGGCAACTATGATATGGACCTGAAATATACCGCCCTCCATGAGCGGGACCTGCACATGCACTGGCACAGCATTGAAAACCTTAAAATTGCGGGTTATGGAGGGGCTGATATCTTCACTGCGGGCATTCCTGAACGGTACATTGTGAAGTATAATGCCGGTATCGGGATTGATGACCGTAAAAATGAAATGTACACCTTTTTCAAGGCAGTGAAACCGCAGATTATTGTGTCACACCAGCCGGCCCACGGCATCCATGACTGGCTCTCACATATAGGCCCTTCCGGCTCTCCCGCTCTTCGGACCTATTGCGATAACAATGACGTCCTGCTCTGTCTCACAGGACATATCCATAACCAGTGGGGTGTGAAAGCAGTTGAAAACACCCTGTACTGCAATCCTTCAAATTTCGGCGAAGTCACCACAACCTACGGCGACGTCATTGAGGGAGGATTCTTTCATCAGGTGGAAATTCACAACAACACGGTATCCCATGTCCTGTTCAGGAAGGTGGTGGATGACCGGATTTACGACATCGCGGAATATACTCCGCAGGGAGATAAATGGGAAGAGACGATCATTGACCCCGACCGCTACAACGCATTGATGCGATATGTGAATTATGACATGAAGATAAAAAAATATTCCCACATCCCGGAAATTGTTCTTTTTAAGGAGATTAAACAGTTCTTCAAGCTGTTTCAGACCAGGGAAACAGAAGACCGCGTGGACAGGCTGGAAAAGGCGATACAGCTTATGGAAGGCAAATTCGATGATATCGCCCTGGATATCGTGGGATCGGTAAATTTCGGTCAGGCCCAGCCAAGTTCCGATATCGATATTATCGTGTATATCAAAAATAACGGCAGGAACAATATGGACTGTATGCAGAGCGATAGAGTTACTGATGTGAAAAACGCCATCGGAAACTATATCGGAGATGAATACAAGTTTGAAATTCTTGACTGCATAGACCTGGATATCGTTGAAAAAAGCATTCTGCACAAGGACTTTGAATGTGAAACAACACAGCGCTTTGTGGCGTATCGTTCAATCTGTAAAACCATCAATTATCGCCTCATCGCGCCAATTGAGGATATGCTGAATGAAGACATTGAATTCAGAAAGGAACTTGAGGGCAGCATCAGGTCATATCTGAAAGTATTTGCCACAACGCCCCCTCACATCCAGTCCTTCGATAAATATCAGAACAGATTAAAATCTGTGGGGATTACTCTCCCGGAATCTATCAGAAAAAAGATCAGCGCCTATCTTCAGACAGAAGCG
>JAKQCH010000306.1 GCA_029573825.1 Spirochaetota bacterium
ATATACGCCCCCCCGCGGGCCGGGAATTCGCACAAGTCCTTGACGGAATTAAGATAGATTTGAAAGCATTCACCGAGAGGTTCTACCGGGACATCTGCGGCGCGAGCCTCAGGGATGTGCTGCGCAACCTTGAAGTTGTAAAGTCTTCCGGGACGTGGCTTGAAATTGTGGTGCTGGTCATACCGACACTGAACGACTCTCCGGGGGAGATCAGGAAGATGACCCGATGGGTTGCACAAAACCTGGGGCCTGACGTACCCATGCATTTCACACGGTTTCACCCTTTGTATCTGATGCGGAACATACAGCCCACACCGGTACGGACCCTTGAGCGCTGCCGTGAAATCGCGGTTGCCGAAGGGATCAGGTATGCATACGTGGGGAACCTCCCGGGACACCGGTGGGAGCATACGTACTGCCACAGCTGCGGCAGGATCGTTATCCGCAGAAGCGGAATATTCGCAACACAAAATTTATTACGGAATGGAAGGTGCCCGCACTGCAGCACCGCAATACCCGGAGTGTGGATATAAACAGCAAATATGGAAATACGAAACATTCTTAACCGGAAATACTTTCAGTCAGTCGCGTTATACCTTGGCTTCTCATCATCCATTGCACAGGTGCTCCTCATCCGGGAGCTGCTCACGATATTCCGCGGCAATGAGTTTATCATCGGTATGATTTTTACCGGGTGGTTCCTGGGAATTTTTTTCGGCGCCAAATATAATTCAGAAGCGCCCCGTTCTGTACTGGAACGCCGCGTGTCGCTTTCGCTGCTTCTTCTCCCTGTTGTGCTTCTCATCATGCTCTATGTGATACATTTTATCCCCCTCGTGTTCCCCCGTACGCCGGGGACTTTCTTTTCCCTGACCACAGAGTTTATGCTGTCACTGCTGTTTACTATTCCCGTGAGTTTCTTCGTGGGATACTTCTTTCCTCCCATTGTGACGATTCTTTCGGAAACATATAAGGAAAAATCAGGGGGGGCGATATATCTCATAGAGTCTTTCGGGGCGTTCGCGGGGGGGATTCTTTTTTCCTATCTCCTGGTGGATACCCTCAATCCAATCGGCATCGTGGCAATACTTCTCTTTCTCGCGCTGCTCCTGTTTTCCGTGAGGTTCCCGAAGAAATGGTTTTATCTTTTTCTCCTGCTGCCGCTGCTGCTGTTTCATTACGCGGAGGAGGGAGAGAAGGCAGTATTCAAATATATCTGGAACAGGACGCAATCCAGCACCCTTATCGCTTACGAACGAACGAGGTATCAGACAATATCTCTGGGATTCAACGAGTCGCAGATCAGCGTGTACGGTGACGGCGTGGTGTACTACACCATTCCTGACCGCTATGAATCACGATCGGTTTTTCACCTGATTCAGTCGCTCAGGCATAACGGAAATGATGAGATACTTATTTTCGGGGTCGGACCCGGTTCAATACCGTATAACCTTGTCCGGACTGATTTGCGCCAGCTGTATTATTTCGAGATAGACCCCCAGCTCTGGCATACGATCGTACCCTATCATCAGCGGTTCTATCCACAGGGGCCCGAAGACCGGAAACTGGATGTTATCACACAGGATCTCCGGTATTATCTTTCCACAGCAGATAAGAAATTCGACATGATTGTGTGCTTCCCGCCGGTGCCTCACAATGCGATGATAAACCGGTTCTACACAAGGGAATTTTATGAACTCTGTCGGTCCCGCCTGAAACCGGACGGGGTGTTCCTTACCTCCCTGAGCGGTTTCAGCAGCTATATCGACGCCGAACAGAAAAATTTTATCGCCTCCATTTACAAGGGATTCATTGATGTCTTCCCTTCTCATTTGCGCTCATCCGGCGAGACCATGTATTTAATCGGCGCAAAAAAACCGGGAAGGCTCCCCGCGACATCCGGCAGGCTTATCGCTGATTACGGAAAAAAAATCAGGCAGCTTTCAGAATATCCCCTCGAACGCACTATCATGCAGAATTTCAACCCCATGGAGCTGAAGGGTTTTTTTGAACCGACCCATATTCAGCAGTTCGATGATGTGATCGGGCCCCTTCTTCCTTCGGTTGCTGAAAACCGGGACAAGATGCCCCATGCCTACTGGAATTATATTCTCCATTCAGCGTTTCAGGAGCAG